>JANXYA010000346.1 GCA_025350345.1 Gammaproteobacteria bacterium | reverse complement strand
TTCGGGTCCGGCAAGATGTTCCTGCCCCAAGTGGTCAAAAGCGCGCGCGTCATGAAGCGCGCAGTGGCCGTCCTGCTGCCCTACATGGAGGCCGAGAAGCTGGCCTCGGGCAACACGCAGGCGCAGGCGAAGGTGCTCATGGCGACGGTCAAGGGCGATGTGCATGACATTGGCAAGAACATCGTCGGCGTCGTGCTCGGCTGTAACAACTACGATGTCATTGACATGGGCGTCATGGTCTCATCGGAAAAGATTCTCGCCAAGGCCCGCGAGGAGAACGTGGACGTCATCGGCCTGAGCGGGCTGATCACGCCCTCCCTCGACGAGATGACTCACGTCGCCCGCGAGATGCAGCGCCAGGGCTTCACCGGACCGTTGCTGATCGGCGGTGCCACCACTTCGCCGGCGCACACCTCCGTGCGCATCGACCCGCAGTACGAAGGGGCAGTGGTCTACGTCAAGGACGCCTCGCGTGCCGTGGGCGTGTGCCAGCAGCTGCAGACGAGTGCGACCCGCGTCGCCTACATGGCCGGAATCAAGGCCGAGTACGCGCTGCGCCGCGAGCAGCATGCCGGCAAGCGCATCAAGGGCCCGCAGTTCTCGCTGGTGCAGGCGCGCGCCGATCGCCTGCGCTGCGACTGGCAGGCCTACCGCCCGCCGGTGCCGCGGCGCCTTGGGGTGCACGGCTTCACGGACTATTCGCTCGAGGAGCTGACCCGCTACATCGATTGGACGCCGTTCTTCCAGGCCTGGGAGCTGCGCGGGCGCTTTCCGGATATCCTCACCGACCCCCAGTACGGCGAACAGGCTTCCAGCCTCTATGCCGATGCCCGGCGCATGCTGCGCACCATCATCCGGGAGCGCTGGCTCAGTGCGCGCGCCGTGGTGGGCCTGTTCCCGGCCAACGCGGTCGATGATGATGACGTGGCGATCTACACCGACGCGGCACGCGGGGCCGAGCGGTTGCGGGTGCATTTCCTGCGGCAGCAGAAGGACCTGCCCGCGGGCAGGCCGCACGGCGCGCTGGCGGATTTCATCGCCCCCGTCGGCGTGGCGCCGGACTACCTGGGCGCCTTTGCCGTGACGGCCGGCGTCGGCATCGAGACGCATCTGGCGCGCTTCGCACAGCAGCACGATGACTATTCGGCAATCATGCTCAAGGTGCTGGCCGATCGGCTGGCCGAGGCCTTCGCGGAGCGGCTCCATGAGCGCGTGCGACGCGAGTTCTGGGGCTACGCGGCCGACGAGCAGCTCAGCAATGAGCAGCTGATCCGCGAGGCATATCGCGGCATCCGTCCGGCGCCGGGATATCCGGCCTGTCCTGATCACACGGAGAAAGCGGCGCTGTGGGAGCTGCTCGATCCGGAGCGCGCCGCGGGCATCACGCTCACGGAGTCCTATGCCATGCATCCGGCCGCGGCGGTCAGTGGCTGGTATTTCTCGCACCCGGAGGCCCGCTACCTCACCCTCGGGCGCATCGATCGCGACCAGGTCGAGGATTACGCGCGGCGCAAGCGCCTGGAAGTGGCGCAGATCGAGCGCTGGCTGGCGCCCAACTTGGGCTATGAGCCGACAGCTCCCCCGGCGGCAGTGGCGAACGCATGAGCTCCAACCCTCCGCCGCATCCCTTGCCAGCGGCGCCGGCACCGGCGCGGCGCGCCGCCGAGGCATTGCGCGCCTTCTTCGGGGTATTCCGCTACGGCCGGCACGCGGTCGAACTGGTCTGGGACACCAATCGCTCGCTCCTGTTCGCGGCCGGGGCGTTGACGCTGGTCGGGGGGCTCCTGCCCGCAGGCGTCGCGTGGGTAGGCGCGCGCATCGTCGATGCCGTGGTGGCGGCAATGCGCTCCAGCACGCACGAGGTGCACGCCATGCTGCGCCTGGTGCTGCTGGAAGCGCTGCTGGTCGCCGCGCTCGCGGGCGTCCAGCGCGGGCTGTCGCTGTGCCAGGCGTTGCTGCGCGCGCAGCTCGGCCAGCGCGTCAATGTGATGATTCTCGAGAAGGCGCTGACGCTCGAGCTGCAGCACTTCGAGGATTCGGAGTTCTACGACAAGCTGACGCGCGCGCGGCGCGAGGCTTCGAGCCGCCCCTTAAGCCTGGTGATGCGCACCTTCGGGCTGCTGCAGAACGCCATCTCCCTGCTGAGTTTCGCGGTGCTGCTGGTGCACTTCTCGCCCTGGACGGTGGCCGTGCTGCTGCTGGCCGGCGTCCCGGCCTTCGTTGCCGAGGCCAAGTTTTCCGGCGACGCCTTCCGGCTGTTTCGCTGGCGCTCACCCGAGACGCGCATGCAGATGTACCTGGAGACCGTGCTGGCGCGCGAGGACACGGCCAAGGAAGTACGGCTGTTCGGTCTCGGCGCGCGCTTCCTGCAGCGCTACCGCGACATCTTCACGCGCCTGTATGGCCAGGATCGCGCGCTCTCGATCCGCCGCGATGCCTGGGGCTTTGCCTTAAGCCTGCTGGCCACCGCGACGCTGTATTGCGCGTACGCCTGGATCGCGCTGAGCGCGGTGTATGGGGCCATCACCCTGGGTCAAATGACCATGTACCTGCTGCTCTTCCGCCAGGGTCAGGCGGCGGTGGCGGCCATGCTCGCGGCCATTGGCGGCATGTACGAGGACAACCTGTACCTCTCGACGCTGTACGAGTACCTGGATACGCCCGTCCAGGCGCCCAGGGGCAATGCACGCCGCGGGCCCTCGCCGGCCGAGGGCATTCGCTTCGAGCACGTGAGCTTCACCTATCCGGACGCGCAGCAAGCCACGCTCCAGGACATCACGCTCGAGCTCCCGCCAGGCAGCTCGCTGGCGCTGGTCGGCGAGAATGGCTCGGGCAAGACCACGCTGATCAAGCTGCTGACGCGACTGTACGCGCCCACGGCCGGGCGCATCCTGTTCGAGGGGCTGGATATCCGCGACTGGGATGAAGTGGCGCTGCGTGAACGGATCGGCGTGATCTTCCAGGATTTTGCGCATTACCAGATGCTCGTCGGCGAAAACGTCGGGGCGGGCGACGAGCCGCATTTCGAGGATGAAGTGCGCTGGCGCCAGGCGGCCGCACTGGGCCGTGCGGCGGACTTCATCGAGGAACTGCCGCTGCGCTACCAGACACAGCTCGGCAAGTGGTTTCGCGACGGCCGCGAACTCTCGGGCGGCCAGTGGCAGAAGATTGCCCTGTCGCGTGCCTTCATGCGTACCGCCGCCGACGTGCTGGTGCTCGACGAGCCTACCGCCGCGATGGATGCGCGTGCGGAGGCCGAGGTGTTCGAGCACTTCCGGCAGCTGGCCCGCGACCGGATCACGATCCTGATCTCGCACCGTTTCTCGACGGTGCGCATGGCCGATCAGATCGCGGTCCTGGATCGCGGCCGGATCATCGAGCATGGCACGCATGCCGCCCTGCTCGCCGCCGGTGGTCACTATGCGCAGCTCTTTGCGCTGCAGGCGCGGGGCTACCAGTAGCAGCCGCGGACTTTAGGTACAATGGCAGCCATGGAAGACGTCGTAGATACTTTTGATTCAGCCTTCACCAAGGCCGTAGACCTGGGAAATCGCCTCGCCGGCAAGGACCAGGAAGCGGACCTGTGGGATATCGCCGACGGCTTGCTCGCCGGCGCCGTGCAGTACTGGCTCTACGCCCGTCAGCCCTGCGGCGATGCGCGCTGCGAGGATTGCCTGCCGATCAACACGGCGGAGGCGCGGCTCACGGAGCTGAAGCGCCTGATCGGCCAACTCGCCGCGGAGAGCGAGTATTTTCACGCCCCCACCGACGCCAACGTCGGCCGGGCCTGAGGCTTGGCTCAAGCGATCCGCTGCACGGGCGCGGCGCTCGAGGCGACCACTTCGGCGAGCGCGGCTTCGAGCTTGTCGAGGCCTTCGTTGAGCAGCGCGTCCGTGATCGTCAGCGGCGCGAGAAAGCGGATCACGTTGCCATAGATGCCGCAGGACAGGATGACCAGCCCGTGGCGCACGGCGGCCTGCACCAGCGCCCGGGTCAGGTCGGCTTCGGGTTGCGCCGGGTCCTTGTTGCGGACCAGCTCCATGGCCACCATCGCCCCGAGCCCCCGGACCTCTCCGATCACTGGAAAGCGCAGCTGCAGGGCGCGCAGCCGGCTCTGCAGCAGCTCACCGATGCGCAGTGAGCGCTCGGCGAGTTTTTCCGCCGCCATCACGTCGAGCACCGCGAGCGCAGCCGCACACCCCAGGGGTGAGCCGGCGTAGGTGCCGCCGAGGCCCCCGGGCGGTGGCGCATCCATGATCTGCGCCTTGCCGATGACCGCTGACAGCGGCACGCCGCTGGCGATGCTCTTGGCGACCGTCATGAGGTCAGGTTCAACGCCGGCGTATTCAATGGCAAACATGCGGCCGGTGCGGCCGAAGCCCGACTGGATTTCGTCGATGATGAGCACGATGCCATGCCGGTCGCACAGCTCTCGCAGGGCGCGCAGGAATTCCGGCGGTGCGATGTAGAAGCCGCCCTCGCCCTGCACCGGCTCGATGATGATGGCCGCGACCTGGGCGGGATCGACGTCCGCCTTGAACAGCTGTTCGATCGCGGCGAGCGAGTCCGCGCCGCTGACGCCGTGATAGCTCAGCGGGTACGGCACGTGAAACACGGAGGGGAGCAGGGTGCCGAAGCCCGCCTTGTAGGGCTGCACCTTGCCCGTGAGCGTCATGGCGGCGAGCGTGCGCCCGTGGAATGCGCCGCTGAAGGCGATCACGCCGGAACGGCGCGTGTGGTAGCGGGCGATCTTCACGGCATTCTCGACCGCCTCGGCGCCAGTGGAGAACAGCATGGTTTTCTTAGGCGTCGCGCCCGGCGCCAGGGCGTTGAGCCGCTCGGCCAGCTCGATGTAATTCGCGTAGGGCGTGATCTGGAAGCAGGCGTGCATCAATCGCTCGAGCTGCGCGCCGATGGCCTTGACCACGGCCGGATGGCGGTGGCCGGTGTTGAGCACGGCAATGCCGCTGGCGAAGTCGACGTAGCGACGGCCCTCCACATCCCAGAGCTCCGCA
>JANXYA010000338.1 GCA_025350345.1 Gammaproteobacteria bacterium | reverse complement strand
GCGGCCTCATGAATTCATGACCGTCGATCTCATTTCGGTCGCCCTGCGCGCACTGGGCTATGTCGCCCTGTTCCAGGCGGTGGGCTTGAGTTTTTTCCTGACACTCTTTGGGAAGGGGCTGACGCAGCTGCAGCCTGCACTGCACCGCTTCGGCCTCATTGTCTCCTGCGCCGGCGCACTGCTCATCCTGATTCATCTCGCTTTCGAGGCGGCGCGCATGGCGGGCGATTTCCCGGGCCTTTGGGACGGTGATTTGCAGCGCCTCGCCGTGACCTCGGGGTCCGGATTGTCGGCGCTGGTGCAGGTTGCGGGACTGATCGGGATTGCGATATCGCTGGCAAGCCCTGCGCGTGGCGGAGCACCTTCTGCGGCGATCTGCGGCCTGATCGCCATTGGCGGATTCTTGCTGACCGGCCACACCCGTGCGCATCCGCTGCGTGCCGTCCTGGCGACGCTCCTGGCGCTGCATCTGCTCATCGTCGCGTTCTGGTTCGGATCGCTCCTGCCGCTCCTGCGGGTCTTACGCGTCGAGTCACGATCGGTCGGCGTCCGGATCCTGCGACGCTTTTCGGCCATTGCCGGCTGGCTCGTGCCACTGATTGTGCTGGCGGGCCTGGCGATGGCCTGGATCCTGACGGGAGACCTGCGCGTGCTTCATCAACCCTATGGCCAGCTGCTGATCGTCAAGCTATCGATCTTCATGCTGTTGATGATTCTGGCGGCGGCCAACCGATGGCGCTGGACGCCCGCGCTGGCGGCAGGCCTGCCCGCGACCGCGCTGCGCCGCTCGATCGCGACGGAGCTCGCCCTGCTGGTCGCCGTGCTGTCCACGACCGCGGTGCTGACCACCTTCTTCTCGCCGCACTGACGCGAGATCACCGGGCAACCGCCGCTGTCGAGCGGTATGTCACAATCCCCGTCGGGGGTATCCGCTGCATGAAATACCGCAACTTCGGGCGTCTGGGCTGGAACGTCGCAGAAGTCGGCTTCGGCGCCTGGGCCGTCGGCGGTGGCTGGGGAAGCCAGTCGGAGGAGGATTCCATCGTCGCGCTGCACCGGGCCCTGGACCTCGGTTGCAATTTCATCGATACGGCGCAGGCCTACGGCGACGGACGGAGCGAACGGATCATCGCGCAGGTGCTCCGGGAACGGCGCGGCGATCAGCGTGTCTACGTCGCAACGAAGATTCCGCCCGCCCCAGGCAGCTGGCCGCCGAGCCCCTATGACGACATCGAGGCGCGCTACAGCGCCGAATACCTGCGGCAGCGACTGGAGAGGAGCCTGCGTGAGCTGCGCACGGAATGCATCGATCTGCTGCAGCTGCACACCTGGACTCGCGCCTGGAACCGCAATCCCGTGGCGCTCGCGACGCTGCGCCAGTTCAAGCAGGAGGGCAAGGTCCTGGCAATCGGCGTCAGCACTCCGGAACACGACCAGGACTCCGTGCTGGACCTCATGCGCGGGGGCTGGGTCGATTCGGTACAGCTGATCTACAACATCTTCGAGCAGGAGCCGCAGGCCGAGCTGCTGCCGGCGGCGGTGGAACACCAGGTTGCCATCATCGTGCGCGTCGCCATGGATGAGGGCGCGCTCACCGGAAAGCTCACGCCGCAGACCGTATTTGCCGAGGGCGACTTCCGCCGTCGCTACTTCGCCGGCGATCGCCTGCAACGCACGATCGATCGGGTAGAGGCCATTCGCCGGACTGTGGGGGCCCGGGAGCCCGATCTGGCGAGCGCAGCCCTGAAATTTGCGCTCAAGCCCGCGGCGGTCTCGACCGTCATTTCAGGCATCCGCAACACTCGCCAGGCGCAGATGAATCTCGCCGTCAGTGCCCAGGCACCGATGAGCGATGCGCTCGAGCGGGACCTGCGGGCACACAACTGGCGCCGCGCCTTCTGGTTTGCCGGGAAATAGCGGCGCCGGGTTCGAGATCCGCCACGTGGTGACCCAGATTTCACAACTCGGCTTCCTGCTGCTCATCGCCGCGCTGATTGCGATCCTGACCCGTCGGCTGCGCATGCCCTATACGGTGGGCCTCGTGCTCGGCGGCATGGGACTGTCCTTCATACCCCTGCATCTCGAGCTGACGCTGACAAAGGATCTGATCTACACCCTCTTCCTGCCGCCCCTGGTCTTTGAGGCCGCGCTCTACATCCGCTGGCGCGAACTGCGGCAGGACCTGCCGGTCGTCGGCCTGCTGGCGACCCTGGGCGTGCTGCTGGCCGCGGCTCTCACGGCCACCGGCATGCATTACCTGGTGCACTGGGGCTGGGCCGCCGCCGGCGTATTCGGGGTGCTGATCGCCGCGACGGATCCGGTCTCGGTCATCGCCACGTTCAGGGAAGCCGGCGTTCGGGGGCGCCTGCGCCTGCTGCTGGAGGCAGAGAGCCTGCTGAACGACGGCACGGCCGCGGTGCTGTTCGTCGCCGCCGTGGGCCTGGCCGCCGGTGGCGCCGGCGATGGGCTCCAGCTCATCGCCTCGCTCCTGCTGAGCATCGGGGGCGGCGTCCTGTGCGGCGCGACCCTCGGGTTTGCCTTCATGTTCCTGGCCGGACGGAGCGCCGACCGGCTGGTGGAAATCAGCTTCACCACGCTGTCGGCCTACGGCTCGTTCCTGCTGGCCGAGCACCTGCACCTCTCCGGGGTGCTGGCCACCCTGACCGCCGGCCTGGTCACCGGGAACTACGGCGCTCCGGGCTACATCGCCGCTTCCGGCCGCGAGACGGTGCGCTCCTTCTGGGAATATCTCGCCTTCCTCGCCAATTCGCTCGTCTTCCTGCTGATTGGCGCCCACGAGGCGCAGCAGCACTTCGGCGCCATCGGCCTGGCGGTGCTCGCCGCCATCGCGCTGGTGACCCTCGGGCGGGCGCTCGCCATCTACCCGCTGTGTGCGCTGTTCAATCGCAGCGCGCTACGCGTCGCGAGCGCGCACCAGCACGTGCTCTTCTGGGGAGGATTGCGCGGTGCTCTCGCTCTGGCGCTGGCGCTGGGGCTGCCGGCGGACTTTCCGCAGCGCGATGCGCTCGTCACCGTCACCTTCGGGGTGGTCGCATTCTCGATCTTTGCGCAGGGCCTGACGATGACCCCGCTGCTGCGCCGGCTTGGCCAGCTTTGATCTCGAGTGGCTTATTTATTATGAGAACGATAATATCATAGGTCGATGCCAGCGGGAGACGTGCCGATGAATCCGGAAGTCATCATCACCTGCGCCGTTACCGGCGATGACACCAAGGTCACCAAGAGCCCGCACTGCCCGGTCACGCCGGCGCAGATCGCCGCCTCGGCCGTCGAGGCGGCGCGCGCGGGTGCGGCAATCGTGCACATCCACGTGCGCGACCCGGCCACCGGCGCCTTCAGCATGGCCACCGAGCATTACCGGGAAGTGGTCAAGAACATCCGTGCCAGCGGCGTGGACGTGATCGTCAACCTGACCTGCGGCATGGGCGGCTACATCTACGTGGG
Source organism: Gammaproteobacteria bacterium (assembly GCA_025350345.1). Classification (GTDB taxonomy): domain Bacteria; phylum Pseudomonadota; class Gammaproteobacteria; order Steroidobacterales; family Steroidobacteraceae; genus FEN-1191. The sequence goes on along the minus strand of JANXYA010000338.1, from coordinate 1,641 downwards.
CGACAAGGGGATGAGCGATACGCCGGCGCCTGGCACGGACTTCGTGAGCCAGGAAGATCGCATGCGCCATGTCATCGAGCTGTGCCATGAGGGCAAGTACCGGCCGGAGATCGCCACGCTCGATTGCGGCAGCCTGAACTTCGGCGACGGGAACCGCGCCTATGTCTCGACCCCGAACTACCTGCGCAAGGGCGCGGCGATCCTGCGCGAACTGGGGGTGAAGCCGGAACTGGAGGTGTTCGACACGGGAAATCTCTGGTTTGTCCACCAGCTGATCAAGGAAGGCCTGATCGGCGCGCCCGCACTGATCCAGTTGTGCGCCGGGATCCCCTGGGGCGTACCGGCCGATGTCGGACACCTGCTCGCGATGGTCAATACCGTGCCGGCCGGCAGCATCTGGACTTCCTTCGCGATCAGCCGCATGCAGATGCCGTGGGTGGCGCAGTCGGTATTGCTGGGCGGCAACGTGCGCGTCGGCCTCGAGGACAACCTCTACCTGAGTCGCGGCGTGTACGCGAGCAACGCGCAGTTGGTCACAAAGGCCGTCACGATCATCGAAGCGATGGGCGCCAAGCCGCTCAGCCCGGCCGCGGCGCGCGAGCGCCTCCAGTTGCACTGACGGACCGGCGCGATCCACCATGCCGGGGCCCAGCATCTACAGCACGCCGGTGGCACCGGAGTGGATCGACTACAACGGGCACCTGCGCGATGGCTACTACACGGTCGTGTTCAGCAGTGCCATCGATGCGCTGATGGGCAGCCTGGGCCTGGATGAGGCCTACCGGCAGCGCACCCACTGCACGCTCTACACGCTGGAGCTGCACGTGCACTTCCTGCGCGAAGTCAAACAGGCCGAAGTGCTGGACATTGCTGTCCGCGTGCTCGGCGCCGACTGCAAGCGAGCGCTCGTCGCCCTGGACATGTACACCGCGCGCTCTGCCGACCCGGCCGCCAGCGCCGAGTTCATGCTGCTGCACGTGCGCCAGCGCCCCTCACCCGCAGCGGCTGAGTTCCCCGCCGAGATCGCCGCGGCCATCGAGCGGCTGCGCCTCGCCACTGCCGCCCTGCCCGGAATCGGACCGGGTTCGCGCAAGCTCGAGCTGCGGAGTCGCTGAATGGACGAGCGCATCCGCCGCCTGCTGGCACCGCGCAGCGTCGCGCTGATCGGCGGTGCCTGGACGGATCCGGTGGCCGCGGGCTGCCGCACGATCGGCTACCAGGGCGAACTCTGGCGCGTCCATCCCAGCCGGCCCAGCAGTGCGGGCGAGCACTACTATCGTTCCGTGGCGGAATTGCCGGCCGCCCCGGACGCCGCGTTCATCGCGGTGCCGAAGCGCGAGGCGGTCGCCATCGCCGCGGAGCTGCGCGCACGCGGCGCCGGGGGCTTTGTCTGCTTTGCCTCCGGATTCTCCGAGACCGGCAGCCGCGAAGGCGAGCAGCTGGCGCTTGAGCTGCAGCAGAGCGCAGGACCGCTCCCCTACCTGGGCCCGAACTGCTACGGCTTCGTGAATTTCTTTGATCGCGTGGCACTCTGGCCCGACCAGGTGGTGGGTGAGCGGCCCGAGCGGGGCGTGGCGCTCATCTGCCAGAGCGGCACGATCGCGCTGACCCTGATGTTCAATGAACGTTCGCTCCCCATCG
>JANXYA010000313.1 GCA_025350345.1 Gammaproteobacteria bacterium | reverse complement strand
ACGAAATAAAAACCGTTGATTTTTTCAAGCCTACAAAAAGAAATCTTCGATAAATCCTTGCCCACAGGAAGAAATGCTCTGGTAGTGCATCGAATGAACTTTCCGGCGTGGACTTCAGCGCATCGGTTCGCAACCAATGCGTCGATTGCAGTTTCACGGTCCAACTCAATGCCCGCCGCGACAAGCAACTGATCAAACGTTCTAAACATTCCCTCAGGCCGTAAGGACAAATCCAGCGGTGCACCATAGGGAGTGGAAAACTGCGGGTCGTCGTGCCATTTGCCCAACAATTGGCTGACTTGGTCCGTTCGCTTCGCCGCCAAAGCCCGCTGTTGATCGCGCTCGACGCGGCTGGCAAATAGTTTTAGAACCTCGCCACGAGTGACACCGGTCATCGTGCTGAGGCGGTTTTCGTCGGCCGGTCGCCCCTGCGCTTCGTACCGTTCGCGCAGAGAAAAAATGTAGAGTGCGCGCACCACACCGATGAGGTCCTGGTAGCTGACGCCGTACCTGAATACCGCGCGCATGAGGGGGCGCAGCGATTCTTCGATGGCATCGAGAAACACCGTGCGCTCGTCTTCTGGTGCGAGTTGCAATTCCACGCGGCTACCCACGGCTAAACATAAGCCGATCAGGACTTTACATTAACTATTGAGTCCCGCTTATGTCAATGGAATAACCGCCTTGTGCGGTGCGTCAAGCTGACGGCGTCAGGCAGGGCCCAGGGCAGCAAAACCAGCCGCCCGCGAGGTCGCGCCGCACCTGGGTCTAGTGCGTTGTTTTAAAAGAACTAATGAAGGTCCTGGGGCGGGCCTGGGGCCCTAAAATCGAGCTCCGGGCTCTAAGCCACCGACGAGGCGATCTGCCCCTGTATGAGCTCAGCCGCGGCCCTGGGGTCCGCCGCGTCGCGGATCGGGCGGCCAACCACGATGTAATCGGCGCCGTACTCGAAGGCCTGCGCCACCGTAACCACCCGCTTCTGGTCATCGGTGGGTCGGTTCTCGACCGGACGGATGCCGGGCGTGACAACCAGCAGGCGCGAATCGATGTGCTGGCGCAGCAGTTGCGCTTCCAGCCCCGAGGACACCACGCCGTCGCACCCCGCCTCGAGCGCGCGGCGCGCGCGCGAGAGCACGAGCTGCTCGACATCGCAGTGAAATCCCAGGTCGTCGAGATCGCCACGATCCAGGCTGGTCAGCACCGTGACTGCGAGCACCTTGACGTCGCCCTTGGCCTCGGCGGCAGCCTGCATGATCGACTGGTTGCCATGCACCGTGGTGAAGTGCACGCCGCGATTGCGCAGCTGGCGAACGGCCGCCGCGACGGTGGCCGGCACATCGAAGAATTTCAGGTCGACGAACACCTTCTTCTGCCGCCCCACGAGCCAGTCGAGCAACGTGAAGTACTCACCGCCCATGAACAGCTCGAGGCCGATCTTGTAGAACTGCACGGCATCGTCCAGCTGCCCCACGAGCTTGCGCGCGGCAGCGGCGTCGGCCACGTCGAGCGCGAAGATCAGGCGTTCGCGATTGGGGATCGGTTTAGTCATAGACGTCGTTGCCTCTCCTGCTCGCCATCAGGTGCGCTCAGCCGGGTCGAACAGCCGCCGATGCTCCAGGATGGCATAGCGATCGGTCATGCCGGCGACGTAGTCGGCCACGGTGCGCGCTCGACCCCGCGGCCCGTCGGTGGCCTCGGCCCGCTGCGCAGCAGCGTAATGCTCCTCGGGCATCAGCCGCGCGTCGTCCATGAAGGCAGTGAACAGGGCCTCGAGCACGCGCTTCGCCTTGCTCGTCATGCGCAATACGCGGTGATGACGGTACACGCGCTCACGCAAAAAGCGCTTCAATTCAAGGTGTTGCGTGGCGATCTCCTCGCTCATGGCGATGAGCGCGCTGTCATGGGCCCGCACGGCGTCGCTGCTCGCCGGGGCTGCCTCGCGCAGCAGCGCCTCGCTGGTGCGGATCACGTCCACCACCACCTCGTTGATCATGCGCCGGATGATCTCGTGGACCGCGCGGCGCACCGGCAGCTGCGGGTACACGCCCCGGACCGCATCGAAGTGGCGGCGCACGAGGCGCACTTCGCACAGGTCATCGAGCGTGATCAGTCCGGCGCGCAGTCCGTCGTCGACGTCGTGGTTGTTGTAGGCAATCTCGTCCGCGAGGTTGGCGAGCTGCGCCTCCAGGCCACTGCGCGTGCGATCGATGAAGCGCTGGCCGACATCGCCCAGCTCCCGCGCCTTGGGCAGCGCGCAATGCTTCAGGATGCCCTCGCGACATTCAAAGGTGAGATTGAGCCCCTGGAAATCCGGATAGCGCTCTTCCAGCTCATCCACGACCCGCAGGGACTGCAGGTTGTGCTCGAAACCACCGTACTCGCGCATGCAGGCGTTGAGCGCGTCCTGGCCTGCATGCCCGAAGGGCGTGTGGCCCAGATCGTGAGCGAGGGAGATCGCCTCCACCAGCGCCTCATTCAGGCGCAAGGCGAGCGCAATCGAGCGCGCGATCTGCGCCACTTCGATCGAATGCGTGACGCGGGTGCGGTACAGGTCCCCCTCGTGATTGACGAACACCTGCGTCTTGTAGGCGAGGCGGCGAAACGCATTGCTGTGGATGATGCGGTCGCGGTCGCGCTGGAACTCACCGCGGAACTGCGGCGGCGGCTCCGCGTAGCGCCGGCCGCGCGAGCGCGCGTCGTGCGCCGCGTAAGGGGACAGCTCGAGGCTGGGCGCTGGGAACTCCGGGGGGCCCTTGCTCATGCGCCAAACTGCGCTTGCAGCGTGTCCTGCAGGGCCGCGTCGGGATAGTCGCCGGTGATATAGGCCTCGCCGATGGCACGCAGCAGCACCAGCCGGACGCGCCCGGCCTTCACCTTCTTGTCGGCGCCCATGAACCGCGCGGCCTGCGCGGCACCAATGCGCGGCGCGGCGGTACGCAGTCCCGCGCGCTCGAGGAGCTTCTGGACCCGGGCGACTTCGGCTTCCGCCAGCCCGCCCAGGCGCTGCGACATCTGCGCCGCGACAGCTAAGCCCACACCGACGGCCTCGCCGTGCAGCCACTCGACGTAGCCGGTGGCGGCCTCGATCGCGTGTCCGAAGGTGTGGCCGAGATTCAGCAGGGCGCGATCACCCCGCTCGCGCTCATCGCGCCCGACGATCTGCGCCTTGATCTGGCAGGAGCGGTAAATGGCCTGCGACAGCACCGGCGCGTCGCGCGCACGCAGCGCATCGATGTGCTGCTCGAGCCAGGCGAAAAAGCCGCGATCGCAGATCATCCCGTACTTGATGATCTCAGCGATCCCCGCCTGCAGCTCGCGCTCCGGCAGGGTCGCCAGCACGTCGGTGTCGGCCAGCACTTCGCGCGGCTGGTGAAAGGCGCCGATGAGGTTCTTGCCGCCGGGATGATTGACGGCGGTCTTGCCGCCCACCGAGGAATCGACCTGCGCCAGGAGCGTGGTCGGCACCTGCACGAAATCCACGCCGCGCTGGTAGCAGGCGGCGACGAAGCCAGCGAGGTCCCCGACCACGCCGCCGCCGAGGGCCAGCACCAGGGCATCGCGGCCGAATTGATTGGCGACGAGCACGTCGAAGACTCGGCCGGCGGTGGCCAGCGACTTGTGCTGCTCGCCATCGGGGAGCGTGACCTCGACGACGCGCCGGTCGGCGAATGCCTCGCGGACGGCCCCGGCATAGAGCGGCGCGACCGTGGTGTTGCTGACCAGCAGGATGTCGCGAGCCGGCACGGCGGCCTGCAGGAGCGATTGCTGGCGCAGGAGTCCTGCTCCGATGTTGATCGGGTAAGAGCGATCTTCGAGCTCTACGGTGAGGGTCTGCATGGCATCGGCGCGCGGCGGCGCACGCGAAGTATACAGACCCGGCCCGGCGGGCGTGGCGGCCGGCGCAGAGGCCGCTAGGGCTGCGCGGCGCTCGCCCGGTAGGCCTGCACGATGCGCTCGGCCACGGGATTGACGCGCTTGCGCGTGGTGGTCGCGATGAAGTCCGCGATCTCGCGGTACAGGGGCTCGCGGATATGCATCAGCTCCTCGAGGCGCCGGTGCGG
>JANXYA010000272.1 GCA_025350345.1 Gammaproteobacteria bacterium | reverse complement strand
TCGCCCGGTGGGCCAGCGGCGGCAGCGGTGCCGCCAGGCAGGTGCACGCCTGCTACGCGGCCGCCGAGGGCCTGCTCGTCGCCGAACTGCTGCTGACCGCGGCCGAGGAGGAATATCCGGGCCTGGAGGATCTCTTTCCCGCCGCGACCCGGATGCAGCGCGCCGCGGCGGATCTCACGGGCGTTCACTCCACCGATCCGGATCGGCGCCCATGGCTGCGCCACGCCGCCTGGCCGGCCTCCTTCCGTCCGCTGCTCGATGCCGCGGTGCCGGATTCGCCCGCCACTCCCGCCGTCGATCACTATGCGTTCGTGCGGGTCGGCGGCGAGGGTGTCCACGAGATCCCCGTCGGGCCGGTCCATGCCGGCATCATCGAGCCGGGTCATTTCCGTTTTTCAATCGTGGGCGAGAAGGTGCTGTGGCTGGAAGAGCGCCTCGGCTACACGCACAAGGGGATCGAGCGCCGCTTCACGGAACTGCCCCTCATGGAAGGACACCGATTGGCCGCGCGCGTCTCGGGTGACTCCGCGGTGGCTTTTTCCTGGGCCTATTGCCAGGCGCTCGAGGGCATGGCCGGCCTCACCGTTCCGCCGCGCGCGGCGTGGCTCCGCGCCCTGTGCCTCGAGCTCGAAAGGATCGCCAATCACCTCGGCGATCTCGGCGCGCTGGGGAACGATGCGGGTTTTTCCTTCGGCCTCGCCCAGTTTTCCCGCCTCAAGGAGCTGCTGCTGCGCACGACGGAGCGCGCCCTGGGCCAGCGCTACCTGCTGGACGCCATCGTTCCGGGCGGCGTGCGGACCGATCTCGCCGCCACGGCGGCGCTCGAGCTGCGCCGCGACGTGGACGAGTTGCGGAGAGAGGGGGCGCTGCTGCGCAACATCTACGACGAGCATTCCGGAGTGCGCGATCGCTTCGTCGGCGCCGGCCGCGTCGAGCCTTTGCTTGCCGCGCGGCTGGGACTGATCGGCCTCGCCGGCCGCGCCAGTGGGCAGGCCTTCGATCTGCGGGTCGATCTGCCCTGCTATCCGTACGCCGAGCTCGCACCCGTCAAATGCTCGAGCAGCGAAGGCGACGTGGCGGCCAGAGTCGCCGTGCGCTTCGATGAGCTGATCGAGTCCTGCCGCCTCCTCGGGCGCATCCTGGATGGGATGCCCTCCGGCGAACACCTCGTCCCGGTGCCCACGCCGGCCGAATACTCAGCGGGCATCGGTGTGATCGAAGGATGGCGCGGCCCGGTGCTCCTCGCCCTCGAAGCCGGCGCGGCAGGGGCCATCCGCCGCTGTCATCCGCACGATCCGTCCTGGCAGAACTGGCCGGTCCTGGAGCACGCGATCCACGGCAACATCGTTCCGGATTTTCCATTGATCAACAAGTCGTTCAACCTCTCCTACAGCGGCCACGACCTGTAAGCCATGCTCAAGACGCTCACGCAAATCGCCCGCATCGGCATCGTGACGGAACCGCTCCCGCCGACCGACGAGGTGCTGCGTGTGCGTCAAGTGCTGCAGAAGCGCATCCTGGAAGTCATGGGGCGGGCGCTGTGCATTCGCGCCATCGACGCCGGCTCCTGCAACGGCTGCGAGCTCGAGATCCACGCCCTCAACAATCCGGTCTACAACCTCGAGGGGATCGGCATTCGCTTCGTCGCAAGTCCCCGCCACGCGGACCTGCTGCTGGTCACCGGACCGGTCAGCAAGCACATGGAGATCGCGCTGACCCGGACCTATGTGGCGACACCGGACCCCAAGCTGGTGGTCGCGCTGGGGGACTGCGGCTGCACCGGCGGGATATTCGGCGAGGGCTACGCGAGCCTCGGTCGCGTCTCCAACGTGATCCCGGTCGACGTTGCGGTGCCCGGCTGCCCGCCGCATCCGACGCGCATCCTCGCCGGGATCCTGACCGCGATCTCGACGGCACATCCCAAGGCTTAGCGCCCCGGTGGCCCGGCGGCCCCGGCCGGCCGCCCCCTAATTGTCGACTTGGCAGGCGCGCTTTGGTTGACAGTTGCGGGGGCGATGGCGAACATCGCAGCAGCTTGCGCGGGCCGGTGAGGCCGCACCCCCGCTGGAACGGCTGTAGAAAAGGAGAGAAGGGCATGCACGAACCCCGCCATGACTGGACGGTAGCCGAGGTGGAGCAGCTCTTTGCACTCCCCTTTCCCGATTTGCTGTTCCAG
>JANXYA010000271.1 GCA_025350345.1 Gammaproteobacteria bacterium | reverse complement strand
CGACGATGCCATCGTCGAGATCGAGAACATCACGCGCCACATGAAGATGGGCAAGAGCGGCTACCAGGCCGCCATGGATGCCGCCGATGAGATCGGCCTGGCGGTGGTGGCCTGCTCGATGGCGATCATCGCGGTGTTCCTGCCGGTGAGCTTCATGGGCGGCCTGGTCGGGCAGTTCTTCATCCAGTTCGGCTTTACGGTCGCCGTGGCGGTGTTCCTGTCGCTGGTAGTGGCGCGGCTCATCACCCCGCTGGTGGCGGCCTATACGCTCAAGCCCCACGCAGGGCTGCGCAGCGCCGACGGGCCGATCATGGATTGGTACCTGAAGACGCTGCGCTGGACGGTCGAGCATCGATGGAAGACGCTCGGGGCCGGCTTCGTGTTCGTCGTGCTGTCGCTCGTGGGGATGGCGATGGTGCCGCAGGCCTTCTTCCCGGACAGCGACAACTCGTCCTCGGCCCTCTCGGTAGAGCTGCCGCCCGGCGTGCTGCTGAGCCAGACCGCGCAGGCCTCGGAGGCCGCGTACCAGATCCTGCGCCGCCGTCCTGAAGTGAAGTCCATCGTCGAGTCGGTGGGCGAGGACGAGGACGGCGAGGTGCGCTCGGGCAACATCTACATCCAGCTCGTGCCGCCGGCCCAGCGCAAGCTCAGCCAGAAGGAGTTCGAGGCGCAGCTCACCAAGGAATTGCGGGTGATCCCCGACGCGCGGCTCCACTTCCAGAGCCAGGCGGATGGCGGCGGGCGCGACCTGACGCTGTACGTGGTCGGGAGCAATCCGGTGCTGGTCGAGCAGACCGCGCGCACCGCGATCGAGCAGATGCGCACGCTCAAGGAGCTGCGCGAACCGCGCATCAACGGGGACATGGCGCGCCCCGAGCTGCTGATCCATCCGCGGCTCGACCTGGCGGCGCAGCTGGGCGTCACAGTGGCGAGCATCAGCGATACCGTGCGCGTCGCCACGCTGGGCGAGATCACACAGAACGAAGCGAAGTTCTCGCTCGCCGACCGGCAGATCCCGATCCGTGTGAGCCTGGTGGAATCGGCGCGCAGCAACCTCGCGACGCTCGAGGACCTGCCGGTGCGCACGGCGGCCGGCGCCACGGTGCCGCTCAACGCGGTTGCCGACATCGGCTTTGGCCAGGGTCCTTCGAAGGTTCGCCGCTATAACCAGCAGCGCCGCCTCTCGCTCGAGGCCGACCTGAACCACACCGAACTTGGCCCCGCCATGAAGAAGATCCGTGACCTGCCCATCTACAAGAATCTGCCGCCCGGTGTCCAGATCGTGGATGTGGGCCAGGCGCAGTACATGCAGGAGCTCCTCACGGGCTTCGTGCTGGCGATCGTCGCAGGCATCATGCTGGTGTTTGCCGTGCTCGTGCTGCTGTTCGCACGCCTGTTCCAGCCGATCACGATCCTGTCCGCCCTGCCATTGTCGATCGGCGGGTGCGTAATCGCCCTGTTCGTCACCCATAGCCCGGCATCCATCGGCACGTGGCTGGGCATCCTGATGCTGATGGGCCTGGTGGCGAAGAACTCGATCCTGCTGGTGGAATTCGCCATCGAGGAAATGCGTGCCGGCAAGGATCGCCTGACCGCGCTCCTCGAGGCCGGGCACAAGCGCGCACGCCCGATCGTGATGACTTCCGTGGCGATGATCGCCGGCATGCTGCCGCTCGCGCTCGGCGTGACTGGCGACGCCGCACTGCAGGGCCAGATGGCGATCGCCGTGATCGGCGGGCTGGTCACCTCGACCGCATTGGCCCTGGTGATGGTGCCGGCCGGCTTCACACTGATGGACGACTTTGAGCGCTGGCTGGGCCGCCGCCTGCTGCCGCAGTTTTCCGGCAAGCAGCCCGCCGCCACGGCGCCACCCGGCGCCGCGCCGCCTCCGGCCGCCCAGCCCGATCCGGCCTAGCCCGCGCGCACTCTGCGAGGCCCGCAATGCGCCCTTCGGGGCGCTGCGCTTGCGGCCGCCGTGGTTGCGCCGTGCGCTCACATCCTCCGGATTACCACCAGACAACGACGCGTAGGACAAGAGTCATGCATTATTCCCGTCTCTGTGCGCTGCTAATCGACTGCAATACACCGGATATTGATCAGGCTGCCAGCTTCTGGGCCGAGGCGTTGGGTCGCCCGATCGATCCCGCTCACCCGGGCACTCGTGGTCCTTATCGTATGCTGGAGACGCCACCCGACGAGCCTATTGTGCAAATTCAGCGTGTTGACCACGAGAGCCGGATTCACATAGACATTGAGACGGATGACATTCCCGCCGAAGTGGGTCGCCTGGAGAAGTTAGGTGCCAGCGTCGTCAGCCGACTGGAGCGGTGGGTGGTCATGCAGGCTCCGACCGGGCAGCGATTTTGCGTCGTGCGCCTGCAACGTCCAGGATTCCCCAGGAATGCAAACCGCTGGAGCTGAAGCGGCCACTGGTGATTGGCGGCCTGATGCAAGCATCAGGGGCAAGGAACTCAGCGTGGCGCCAGGCGCCAACGAACCTCAGCGGCGGCTGTGTGCCTCGATCCACTGCTGCGCCTCGGCGTTGACGTCCCGCGGATCGCGCCCCGCCGCCGCGATCGGCGGGCCGATCACGACGCGGATGGTGCCCGGCCGCTTGTACAGTCCGCGCCGCGGCCAGTAATAGCCCGCGTCGTGC
>JANXYA010000252.1 GCA_025350345.1 Gammaproteobacteria bacterium | reverse complement strand
GATGCGCCGGCGCCGCGAGCCATCGATCAGGCCGGGGGTCCGCCGCTCCTTTGGCGTCATGGAGTCGATGATGGCCAGCTGCCGTCCCACCTGCCGGTCGGCATCGGCCGGCGGGGCAGCCCGCCGGGTCATCTGGGCCGGCAATTTGTCCATCACGGCCCCCAGCCCGCCCATGCGCTTGAGCTGCTCGAGCTGGGAGCGCAGGTCGGCGAGGTCGAAGGACTTGCCCTTCGCCACCTTGCGCGCCAGCCGCTCGGCTTCCCCGCTGTCGATGTTGCGCTGCACAGATTCGACCAGGGCGACGACATCCCCCATCCCGAGGATGCGCTGCGCCATGCGCTCGGGGTCAAAGGGCTCGAGGGCATCGCTCTTTTCACCCACCCCCAGGAACACGATCGGCTTGCCCGTGACCTCGCGCACCGAGAGCGCCACCCCGCCGCGCGCGTCGCCGTCCGCCTTGGTCAATATCAGTCCCGTCAGCTCCAGGGTGGTGCTGAAGGCGCGGGCCGCATTCAGGGCGTCCTGGCCGGACATCGCATCGACCACGAACAGGCGCTGGTGCGCGCCGGCGGCCAGGTCAACCTCCTGCACCTCGGCCATCAGCTCGGCATCGATGTGGAGCCTTCCGGCCGTATCGACGATCAGCGCGTCGTAGACACCGTTCCGCGCCTGCACCAGCGCTGCGGCGGCGATCGCGCGCGGCGCCATGCCGGCCGGCGCGGCGAAAAAATCCGCCTGCACCTGCTCGCTCAGGCGCTCCAGCTGCAGGATCGCGGCGGGTCGGCGCACATCCGTGCTCACGAGCAGCACGCGCCGCTTATGGGTCGTGATCAGCCAGCGCGCGAGCTTGCCCGCCGTGGTGGTCTTGCCCGCACCCTGGAGACCGGCGAGCAGGATCACCAGTGGCGGCTGCACGTTCAGGCTGAAACCTGGGCCCCCGCCACCGAGCACGCTCACGAGCTCACGGTGCAGGATGCCGATCAGGGCCTGTCCCGGGTTCAGGCTCGCACTGACTTCGGTCCCGAGCGCCTGGCCTCTGACCTCTTCGATGAATCGCTTGACCACGGGAAGCGCGACGTCGGCTTCCAGCAGCGCGATGCGCACCTCGCGCAGCGTATCGGCGATGTTTCCTTCGGTCAGCCGGCCGCGGCCCCGGAGCGAGGCGACGGCCGCGCCCAGGCGAGCGCTCAGCTGGTCAAACATCCGCCAATTATACGGTACTGGCCAGTGCCCGCCGCGCAGGCTCTATGCTATGGCCCTCCTCCAAAAGCCTCGGGTGTGCCCTTGGACACTGCGCCGACCTTTGTACTCCTGCTGACCCTGCTCGGATTGCTGGTGGTCATCGCCTTCTCTTCCGGAACCGAGGTGGCCATGCTGTCGGTCAACCGCTACCGGGTCCGCACCCGCGCGGCGCGTGGCGAGCGGCGCGCGCGCATCCTGGAGGGCCTGCTCGCCAGGCCCGATCACTGGCTCGGCGCCAATCTGGTGATCCTCGCGCTGGCCAGCGTGGCGGCCTCGACCGTGGCCACGCTCCTGGCGCTGCGCGTGCCCCACCCGTACGCGCTGCCCGTGATGATGGGCGCCCTGACCGTGGTGATCATCATCTTCTGCGAGCTGGCGCCGAAGATCTATGCCGCCGTGCACAGCGAACCGGTGGCCTTGAGCGCCGCGTTCATCTACCGCGCGCTGCTGTGGGTGACCTCGCCGGCTCTGTGGTTCACGAACCGCGCCGCCTACGCCTTCCTGCGGCTGTTTGGAATCCGCGCCGCCTCGCAGGGCACCCAGTCGATGAGCGCCGAAGAGCTGCGCACGGTGGTGAGTGAATCGAGCCCGCTGATCCCCGCGCGCCATCGGCAGATGCTGCTATCGATCCTCGATCTGGAGCGCATCACCGTCAATGACATCATGATCCCGCGCCACGAGATCGCCGGCATCGACATCTCCGGGGACTGGGAGGATGTGCTGGAGCGCCTCCGGCAGACCCCGCACACGCGCCTGCCGGTTCACGATGGCGGGCTCGACAACCTCATCGGCATCCTGCACATGAAGCGCACCGCCCAGGAATTCGCGCGCGGTACGCTGACCCGCGAGCGACTCATCGAGCTGGCGGCGG
>JANXYA010000228.1 GCA_025350345.1 Gammaproteobacteria bacterium | reverse complement strand
ATCTGACACCCGTACGGCGTTGTTCACGTAGGAGCGCAGGTCGTCCTCGTTGAACACGATCTCCATGGCGCGACCGCCGAGCACGTAGGAGGGGCGCACCACCAGCGGGTAGCCGACCTCGCGCGCCAGCACCACCGCCTGCTCCTCGTTGCGCGCAGTGGCATTGGCGGGCTGGCGCAGCCCCAGTCTCTTCACCAGCTGCTGGAAGCGCTCGCGGTCCTCGGCGATGTCGATCGAATCGGGGGTGGTGCCGATGATCGGTGCGCCGGCGGCTTCGAGCGCGCGCGCCAGCTTCAGCGGCGTCTGGCCGCCAAACTGCACGATCACCCCTTCGGGGCGTTCCTTGTGAATCACCTCGAGCACATCTTCCAGCGTCAGGGGCTCGAAATACAGCCGGTCCGAGGTGTCGTAGTCGGTGGACACCGTCTCGGGGTTGCAGTTGACCATGATGGTCTCGAACCCGTCCTCGCGCAGCGCGAGGGCTGCGTGCACGCAGCAGTAGTCGAACTCGATGCCCTGGCCGATGCGGTTCGGGCCGCCACCGAGGATCATGATCTTGCGCCGATTGGTGGGTGCGGCCTCGCATTCCTCTTCGTAGGTGGAATACAGGTAGGCGGTCGCGGTGCTGAATTCGGCGGCGCAGGTATCGACGCGCTTGTAGACCGGCAGGACGCCGAATTCACGCCGGCGCGTGCGGATCTGCTGCTCGCTGCTGAGGGTGAGGGCCGCGAGCCGGCGATCCGAGAATCCCTTGCGCTTCAGGGCGCGGAGCCGCTCGACACCGAGTGATTTCTCCCCCTCGCGCCGCAGCTGCGTTTCCTCCGCCACCAGGTCGGCGATCTGCGCCAGGAACCACGGATCGATCCCCGTCAGTTCATGGATGCGCTCCAGCGTCCAGCCAGCCCGCATCGCATCGGCCACATACAGCAGGCGATCGGCCCCCGGTGCACGCAATTCGTAGGCCAGCTGCGTCGCGCCTTCCTCGCTGAGCGGCAGGATCAGGAGCGGATCGAGCCCGTCGAGCCCGGTCTCCAGGCCGCGCAGGGCCTTGTGGAGCGATTCCTGGAAGGTGCGGCCGATCGCCATCACTTCGCCCACGGACTTCATCTGCGTGGTCAGGCGATTGTTCGCCGCCGGGAACTTCTCGAACGTGAAGCGCGGGAGCTTCGTGACCACGTAGTCGATGGTGGGCTCGAAGGAGGCGGGCGTGGCCCCGCCGGTGATCTCGTTGCGCAGCTCGTCCAGGGTGTATCCGATCGCCAGCTTGGCGGCGATCTTGGCGATCGGGAACCCGGTCGCCTTGGAAGCCAGAGCCGAGGAGCGCGACACCCGCGGATTCATCTCGATCACCAGCAATCGCCCGTCGCGCGGGTTGACCGCGAACTGCACGTTGGAGCCCCCGGTCTCGACGCCGATCTTGCGCAGCACCGCGATCGAGGCATCGCGCATGCGCTGGTATTCCTTGTCCGTGAGCGTCTGCGCCGGTGCCACGGTGATCGAATCGCCAGTGTGCACGCCCATCGGATCGAGGTTCTCGATCGAGCAGATGATGATGCAGTTGTCGGCCTTGTCGCGCACCACCTCCATCTCGAATTCCTTCCAGCCGATGACCGATTCCTCGATCAGCACTTCCCGGGTCGGGGAGGCCTCCAGGCCGCGCTCGACGATGGTCTCGAATTCCTCGCGGTTGTAGGCAATGCCGCCCCCGCTCCCGCCCATGGTGAAGGAAGGGCGCACCACCACCGGGAATCCGAAGCCGGCCTGGACCGCGATCGCGCCTTCCAGGGTGCGGGCGATCTGCGAATCCGGGGTCGCCAGGCCGATCTCACGCATCGCATTGCGGAACTGCTCGCGATCCTCCGCCATGTCGATGGCGGCCCGGGAAGCGGCGATCAGCTCGACGCCGAATTTCTCCAGCACGCCTTCGCGCACCAGGTCGAGGGCGGTATTGAGTGCCGTCTGGCCGCCCATGGTCGGCAGCAGCGCGTCGGGCCGCTCCTTCTCGATGATGCTCGCGACCGTGCGCCAGTTGACCGGCTCGATGTAGATGGCATCGGCCATCTCAGGATCGGTCATGATCGTGGCCGGATTGGAGTTCACCAGCACGACCCGATACCCCTCCTCGCGCAGCGCCTTGCAGGCCTGGGCGCCCGCGTAATCGAACTCACAGGCCTGCCCGATGATGATGGGCCCGGCACCGATGATGAGGATGCTGTGTATGTCGGTGCGTTTTGGCATGGGTGGCAGGCGCTTCGGGCGGC
>JANXYA010000217.1 GCA_025350345.1 Gammaproteobacteria bacterium | reverse complement strand
GGCCGAGCGCGCCGGTTTCATCATCGCCTCCACCCGCCCGCGCTCGGTGGAGACGGCCAGGGCGCATCAGTTTACGGCCTGGCAGCGGTTTCTCGCCGACGGCACGCTGGCCCTGCTGCCGCTCTTCGATGGCAGCTCCTCGATCGTCTGGTCGGTGCGCCAGGCGCGGGCGCTGGAACTGATGGCACTCAGCGCAGATGAATTCAATGCCCAGTTCGGGGCCGCATCCGATCGCGTGCTGGGCGGCGTGCGGCTGAAAAGCAAGCGCCTGGCCGTGCCGCTGCAGCGCGCCACCGCTGTGAACCTCATCGGCGAGCGCGTCGCCCTGGTGGGCGATGCCGCGCACGTGATACATCCGCTCGCCGGACAGGGCGTCAATCTGGGCCTGCTCGACGCCGCCGCCCTGTGCGAGGTGCTGGCCGGCGGTGTCGCCGAACACGAGGACCCCGGCGCGGCGCGGCTCCTGACCCGCTACGAGCAGCAACGCCTCACGAACGACACGCTGATGAGCTGGTCGATGAGCGTCTTCAATGAAATATTTGCGCGCGGTCCGGGCCCCGGTGGCTGGATCGCCGCCCGGCTGCTTGGCCTTGCCGGTGCCAGCGGCTACACGCGGCGGCTGTTTGCGCGCCGGGCCATGGGCCTGAGCGGCGAGCTGCCGCGACTGGCGCGCACGGTGCATGGGGCGACAACGGAACCGGAAGCGAGGGTGGCGGCATGGTGAAATTTCTGCTCTGGTTGCTGTTGCTGTTACTGTGCTGGCCGCTGGCGCTGCTGGCGTTGTTGCTGTGGCCGATCGTCTGGATCATCTCGATTCCATTTCGGATCCTGGGCATCGCCTTCGAGGGCGTATTCGCGCTGCTCCGGGCGATTTTGTTCCTGCCCGCGCGCCTGCTGGGCGGCGTGCGCCGCTGATCAGGTCGTGGACGGGTCATTCAACCTTTAAGGAGTCCGGTTATGTTGCCTCATCCAAGTACTAGGTCCTGCCTGGCAATGCTGCTGGCCTCGCTGGTGCTGGCCGCCGGCGCCACGATGGCCGCCGAGCAGAGCGGGACGGCAGCGACCAGCCACGCCACCTACTCCGATGACGAGGTGGTCAAGGCCGCGAACGGCTTGTTCAAGAACGGCGCCGAGGATCTGGGCAAGGTGTTATCGAAGGTACTGAAGGAAAAAGGCCAGCCGGTCGCCATCATTCGCGGTGAAGAAGCTGGTGGCGCCGTCGGCGTCGGCCTGCGCTATGGGCACGGCGAGCTGGTCTTCAAGGGCGGCGCCGGGCGGAAGATCTACTGGCAGGGTCCGTCCATCGGCTTCGATGTCGGTGCCAACGCGGTCAAGGTGTTCGCCCTGGTCTACGACCTGGCGAGCACCGAGCAGCTGTTCCAGCGCTTTCCGGGCGTCGAGGGGAGCCTCTATTTCGTCGGCGGCTTCGGCGTGAACTACGTGCAATCCGATCGCATCGTCATCGCCCCCGTGCGCTTCGGCGTGGGCTGGCGCCAGGGCATCGCCGTGTCCTATATGCACTTCTCGCCGCAGAAACGCCTCAACCCATTCTGAGGCCCTGAACGGTCCGGAACTGCCAGGAGCACGCATGCACAGCACCGTCCTGACGAACGATGACAGCGATGCCAATCGGATGCCCAGGGGCATCCCGTTCATCATCGCCAACGAGTTTGCCGAACGATTCTGTTTTTACGGCATCAACGCCATTCTCTCGGTCTACATGGTTCAGTTCCTGCACTACGGCGATGCCAAGGCGACCAGTTGGCAGAGCCTCTTCAAGTTCGGTGCCTATTTTTTTCCGCTCGTGGGGGCGATCGTCTCCGATGTGTACTGGGGCAAATTCCGGACGATCATTACCTTCTCAATGGCCTATGTGCTGGGCTGCGCAATCCTTGCTCTCGGACCTCCGAGTCCGATGACGCTGGGTGTGGGTCTGGCCTTCATGGCATTTGGCACCGGTGGCATCAAGCCCTGCGTCTCGACCAATGTGGGCGATCAGTTCACCAGCCGCAACCAGCACCTGATCGAGCGCGCCTTCAGCTACTTCTACCTCTCGATCAACGCCGGCTCGTCAATCTCGATCTATTTCTGTCCCGTGCTGCTCAATACCTATGGGCCGAAGGCCGCGTTTGGCATGCCCGCGGCCATGATGGCGCTGGCGACGCTGGTATTCTGGATGGGGCGAAACCGCTTTACGGTCATTCCGCCGGCGGGCAAGCAGTGGCTGCGCGACATCGTCTCGCCCGAGGGTCGGCGCCTGGTCGGCAGGCTGCTGGTCCTGCTGGTGTTCATCGCCGGATTCTGGGCACTGTGGGATCAAAGCAACGGCCAGACCTGGACGCTGCAGGCCACTTCCGATCTCATGGATAAGACGCTGTGGCCGGGCTATACCTTGCTGCCGGCCCAGATCCAGGTGGTCAACGGCCTGCTGATCCTGGTCATGGTTCCGATCTTCACCTTTGGAATCTATCCCCTGGCGGGCCGGTTTTTTGCGGTGACGCCGCTGCGCAAGATGTGCGTGGGCATGTTCATGGCGGCGCTGTCCTTCCTGATCATTGCCGGCATAGAAAGGAAGATCCAGAACGGCATCAGCGTCTCGGTCTGGCGGCAGCTGCTCGCCTATGTGGTGCTCTCTGCCTCGGAAGTGCTGCTGTCGATTACTGCACTGGAGTTCTTCTACAAGCAGGCGCCGCTGCGCATGAAGAGCTTCATCATGGCGCTTTACCTTTGCGCGATTGCCGTGGGCAACCTGACTACCGCGGTAGTCAACAACGTCATGGTGCGGGATTTGCCGCGCAGTGCCGTGGTGGCTGGCGGCGAAACCTGGGTCAGTCTCCCAGCCGGCACCAGCGTCATCACCGGCCAAAAGATCGACTTCGACAGTACCGGCCTGACCGTACATACCCCCGACGGCAAGTCGGCACCGCTTGCCGGGACGTTCCTGGTCTCGGAAGTGCAGGGCAGTCGAGTGCGCCTCATGGACAATGAGCATCGCCGCTCCGTGTCCACCACCGGAAGCTGGAACACCGCGGGCGGAGTCGTGTCCACGTACCGGCTGGTCGGGCCGCAATACTTCATTTTCTTCGCCAGCATGATGGCCGGCCTCGGGGTGGTGTTCATCGGCGTCGCCATGCTCTATCGGGAGCAGGTCCACGTCCGCGCCGACTAGTAGCGGGCATTAGCCTGTGGCGGTGAGCGCACAGTTCAGTACTTTCCTGCTCGATACGCTCGGTGCGGTGCGCCCGGTAACCGCACGGCGCATGTTCGGCGGCGTCGGCTTTTATGCCGAGGGCCTGTTCTTCGCCATCGCTGACGACGACGTGCTGTATTTCCGGGTCGACGATGCCAGCCGCGGCTACTACGAGCGCGAGGGGCTGCAGGCCTTCTGTCCGATGGGGCCGGGGACCAAATCGATGAGCTACTACACCGTCCCGGCGCGTCTCTATGACGACCCGGAGGAACTCGCGGTGTGGATGCGGCGCGCGCTCGATGCCGCGCGGACGAAGGCCCGGGTGCGCCGGGCCGGCCGTCGCGGTCGTGCCGCCCACGACTGAGCTTCACTTGCACATACCTGCGCCGGAGTCGCATGCTGTGGTCTGCGCAGTCCAAAGCCGCCCCCAGCGTGTTCCGTGGAGTCTTCCGCTATGAGCACCGAGCTGACCCGGATCCTCCAACGTTTCGGCCCGCGTGGCGCGCGCCTGGCGCTGCTCGGCTCCGGCGCCGTCTTCCTGCTCCTGCTGGGCGGCTGGTCCGCCTACGCCATTACCGCCGCGTTGCGCGCGGGTCTGGCGCTGCGAGGCATCCTGATCGGCCTGGGGAGCCTGCTGCTGCTGCTCGTCGCGTTGCGCGTCATGAGCCTGAACTGGCGGGTGACGCGTGCGCAAGCCACGCCGCCGGCGCCGCCCGATGGGAACGAACAGACGGGGATTTGGGGAGTGGGTGGCCCATCGATGCGTGAGCCGGGCTCCACCGGAGCGTACCGGGTCCACACGACAGAACGACGCCACGAGAACCACGACGACTGAGCTGATTTCGCCATCCGGCTGACACAATTTTGTCAGATGAGCCCCGGATAATGTCTCCGCGTCACCACCGGAGTACATCATGGGTTACGGACTGGACGGCGAGCTCGTGGCGGACGAGCTGGCGCAGTTTCTCGCCAGCCTGAGCCAGCGCTATCGGGGCGCCAGCGAAGCGGCCGGGGCAGCGCGCGCCGAGTATTGGGCCCTGAAGAGCGAGCCGGACACGCAACTCGCCGAGCTCGAAACAACGCGTCGTCAGTGGCAGCGCCTCGAGTACCGGCGCTACGAGATCGCCAGCCAGATCGGTCATCTCGACGATTGAACTCTCCGGAGCCGGCTGTCCGGCCCGGCTTGCCAGCGGAGCCCCAGACGCGCAGATTGGGCCTGTGGCTCAGCCTGTCAAACCTTCACCAGCTGAACGCATCGCGGTGCGGTCGGCCCTGCAGCGCATGCCCGAAGAGCTGGCGGGGCTCCTGCAGGCGTTGAGTGCGGCGATCGCACGCGAGCGGCGTGCCGGCCTGGCCTTCTCAGCCGTTGAGCAGGTGTGGCACCTGGCCGACCTGGAGCACGAAGGCTTCGGGCGGCGCATCGAGCGGCTCCTGCACGAGAACCAGCCCCTGCTGCCGGATTTTGACGGCGATGCCATCGCGGCCGAGCGCGACTATAGCCGCCGCTCGCTGCGCGAGGGGCTCGCCGCGTTCGCTGCGGCGCGCGCCGCCAACCTGGCCCATCTGGCCCGCGTGCGAGAGGAGGACTGGGAGCGCAGCGGCGTGCAGGAGGGTGTGGGTCCCGTGCTATTGGCGGATCTGCCCGTGCTCATGTGCGAGCACGATGCAGCGCACCGCGCCGAGATTGAGCTGTGGCTTGCCGCCGGCTCAGCCTCGCCGGGAGGATCCGCCTAGAGCTGGGGGTCGATGTACTGCGCGAGAAAGGCGCCCAGGTCGACGCCCATGCCCCGCTCGCCGGTCGCGGCATCCAGGTACTCATTGACGATCATGTACCGGACCACATCGAGGAATCTTGGCGTGCGATCGCTTCCCCAGTCCTCGAGGCTTTCGTAGGTACGCTGCAGGATGAGGCGTGCCGCGCCATCACCACGCTGCAGGCGACGGGCGATCACCGCTTCGTACAGCTCGTCACCGCTGAGCTGCGGCCGGGCGGCGCGCACGTCCGCCAGAGCCGCCAGTGATTCGGTGCACACACGGTCCGCGAAGCGCAACTCCTCGTTGCGTCTCCGGCGCCCGGCGAACAGGGCGCGAAAGCGACTGGTAGGTGAGTCAATAGGTGCAGTAATAGCGCCGTCCTCCTGCCGCGGGCCGATCACCCGATCATATCAATAGCGTCGGCACGGGGCCGCTCAGGCAGGCTTGTTTGTACGGGTTTGAACCGACCCGATGCTGCGCGGCACCCACGGGCCGCGTGCCTGTGGACCCATCGGTCCTGAGCCGTGAGACAATGGCGCAACCGTTTTCCAGAGAGTGGGCCATGAACAGGTGCACCAGCTTTGCCGTAGTCACCACCCTTCTGCTGGCGCTGTTCGCCCCGGCGGGACACACGGCGGAGAGCCTGCACGAGAGCCTGACCCGCCTGGCGCAGGACATGGTGTACACCACCGCGAAAATGTATCCGATGCGGGCCACGACCCTGGGCCTGCCGGGCCACGACGGTGAGCTCGACACGCCGGGCGAGGAGCAGCGCGCCGCGCAGATCGAGCGCCTCAAGTCCTGGCAGCAGCAGCTGGCGGCGCTTAGCGCCGGGATGACGGCCGAAACCTCCCTGGTCGATCGGGACGATGCGCGCCTTCTGGGGGCGCAGCTCGCGACGCAGCTCAACGCGCTGCTCGTGTACCAGCATGACCGCAAGGACTACGGCAGGGCGGCGACCAACATTTTGGGGGCGGTGTTCCTGCAGTTCGAGAATCTTCCCGTCGTCGGACAGGAAGGTGCGAGCGCGAAGGACCAGCTGCAGGCCTGGGCGGACATCACCAGCCGTCTGGCCAGGGCGCCGGACTATATCGCCGCGGCGCAGGCGCTGGTGACGATGCCCTGTCACCTGTTCGGTGCCATCGCCGTACAGCAGCTCGAAGGCGCCCCCGACTTCCTCAATGGTCCACTCACCGCCACGGCCAAGACCCAGCTGGGTGCGCACTCCGGCGCCCTGGCCCGCTTCGTGAAGGCCCGCGACGCGGCCCTGGGCGCGATGGCGGCGACCAAGGCCTACATCAAGGCGCACCTGGCGTCCTGGCCGGAGAATTATTCGATCGGCCGCGAGGCCTATGACCGGATACTCAAAGATGAGCAGCTCCTGCCCTACACCTCCGCCGACATTGACGACATGGCGCGCGATGAGCTCGCGCACGGCTGGGCCGAGGAGTTCTGGCTGTTGGCCGAGGCAAAGCACCGGGGCGTGGCCTTCGGGCCGGACAGCGGCGGGGGCCTGGCGCCGGGCGGTCCGCCGCTGATCGAGTACTACCGCGAACGCATCGCCGAGCTGAGCCAATTCATGGCCGCGCACGATGTGGTCACGGTCCCAGCCTGGCTCGGGCAGATGCAGATCGTGGAAACCCCGCCCTTCCTCCAGCCACTCCTGCCGGGCGCCAACATGAGCCCGCCGCGCCTGTTTTCCGCATCCACCACCGGCTACTACTACATCACGCCGCCGAAGTCGCTGGAGGCAGCGGCCGCGCGCCTGGACATGAACGAGGACTTCGATCGCGACCGGATCCTGTCCACCGCGGCGCACGAGGCGATGCCGGGGCACTTCCTGCAGCTCTCGATCGCCAAGCGGCATCCGGATTTCATCCGCCGCATCGAGGACAGTTCCGTGTTTGCCGAAGGCTGGGCCTTCTACGGTGAAGAGATGTTCGTGCGCCTCGGCCTGTACGGTGACCATCTGGACGGACGGCTGTTTACGGCCCGCTGGGAGCGGGTGCGCGGTGCGCGGGCAATCGTCGATCGAAACCTGGCGAGCGGGGAGTGGACCTACGAACAGGCAGTGGATTTTTTCGCGCAGCAGACCAGCTTCAGCCATGAAGCCGCCGCGGCGCAGGTGGCCTCGATGGCCACCGAACCCGGCTATTACGATGCCTATACCGTCGGGCGCCTGCAGATCGAGAACCTGCTCGCCGCGTACACGCTGAAGATGGGTGCGCACGGTTCGCTCCACGACTTTCACGATCGGCTGTTGTCCTATGGCACGACGCCGCTTGCCATTGTCGGGCCAGAACTCCTGGCGGACCTGGACAAGCCGGCGAGTGCCG
>JANXYA010000185.1 GCA_025350345.1 Gammaproteobacteria bacterium | reverse complement strand
GGGAAGCGCTGCAACGTCAATACCTGACGGCGTGGTCGGATTTGGCCTCGAAGACGCCATCGGGGGCGATGCCCGGTACCGGACCATTCCCCGGCATGCCCGGTGCCATGCCCTTCGCCATGCCCGGTACCGGAGCAGCAGGCACGCCGTCGTGGCATGAGGGACTGGAGCAGTGGTCGCGCATGTTTGCCGGGGCCGGCCAGCAGAGCGAAGCCGCCGAGCGCATGCTGACCAGCGCGAAGAGCTATATCGCGATGATCCAGTCGATGTTCGGCGCAGCCGCAGCCCAGCATGGCGGAATTGGATCGGCGGGCGCTGGATCCGCGAATCCGGCGCAGGCGTGGCTCGATTCGTTGCGCAATGGTTTTGGCGCACCCGGCGGATTCGGCATGCCGGCGGGCTTCAACGTGCCCGGCATGGATGCGGCGCAGGCTAACAACCCCTTCGTCAAGGCGATACGCGATATCGTCGGACAGGGCGCGAAAGGATTCGGCGCTGCGCCAATCGGGCTGCGCAATGATGCCGACTCGCAGGCCCTGCGCCTCGAGCACGCGCCCGATCAGCGCCGCCCCGAAGCTGGGGTGATCGACATAGGCATCGCCGGTGACGATGATGACATCGCACTGCTCCCAGCCCAGCTGGACCATCTCGGCGCGCGAGGTGGGCAGGAAGGACGCAGGCGGCCGCTCGGCCGCGCCGGCAGCAGCAGGCGCGATGCGAGGCGGGAGCCAGGATTGCAGTGTCGGGGGCGCTTGCATGCGGAGGATTCTCGGGCCTCCGCCCACTGAGCGCAATTGCACGCCGCCCGGCAGTCGGGGCTAGGCCTCCGGCACTTCCACGCTCAGCTCAAGACGCTGCTTCTGGCGCAGGATGTGCAGATGCACGGTCTCCCCGCTCCGGTAGGAAGCCAGGATCTGCAGCGCGTGCGCAACGCTGCCGGGCACCCGGCCGTCGACGTCGATGAGCACATCGCCATCCTGCAGCTTCAGGCGCTGGTCCCGGGGCGCGCGCACGACCAGCAGGCCCTTGTCGGTGCCAAAGTAGCTGCCCAGCGCCGGTGACAGGTCAACCATCTCGGCGGCACCAAAGCCGCTGGAGTCGTGCATCCCCAGGTGCATGACCCGCGTCAGCGCGTCGCCCTCGTGGCCCTCGAGCGTGAGTAATTCAGGCAAGGGCGGCAGATTCAGATCTTCGTGCGAGAGCATCGAATCCTTCGGCACGATCTGCGCCTTATTGACCTTGCCATCGCGCCGATACTCTATTGCCAGCGGCTCGCCGGACTTGGCCGCCTTCATGATCGAGTGCAGCTGCTGCGGCGCGGAGCGCTGCGCGTCGGCGTGCAAGGGCGTGCCGCCGAGCGACACGATGACATCATTGGCGCGGATGCCGGCCAAATCGGCCGGTCCACCCGGACTGACGCTTACGACGCGCACGCCCGCCCCGGCATCGGTGCTGCCGGATTTCATGTCGATCGACATGCCGAGCGTGGGCCGTTCCATGACGATGAGCTTGACGCGATGCTCGATCGCGTCATGATCGCCATTGAGCAGGAGACTGAGATCGGCCATCTCCCGTGCGTCCTGTTCCATGCGCTCCTGCGCGACCTTGAGCTTCTGCTCCATCTGCTCCCGCCCCTCCGCGTCGATCTTGGCAGGCTCCTCGGCCAGGGCGGGCCGCGGTGGCGCACCGAAGGCCGCGGCCAGCAGCGCCACGGCCATCAGGGCTCGCGCCAGGCTCGATCCGGGCTTCGATTGGGTAATGTTCGTGATGTCCATCAGAGGCTTCCTTCTTCCTGGGTGGCACGGTAACCGGCGTGCACGGCTTCGGCGTAACGCACGCCGAACAGCGAATTGAGCAGGCTTACGCGCTGGCTCCACAGTTCCTGCTGGCGATCCTGGCCGGACTCCCCGGCCTCATCGCTGGCAAGTTCCACATCGAGGCGCTGGATGCGCGACTGCAGGGCATCGATGGCCACCGAGTTTGCCGCCACTTCGACGGCTGGGCGCTGCGGGAGCTGCCGCAGCGTCGTTTCCAGGCGCTGCGAGCGCTCGACCAGCTTCTCGAGCGGCACATCCCCGGCCGCCCTCGCCGTCGTGACGGGCGCGCCTGCCTGGAACTGCGGGAACGACGCGGCCAGCGCGAGCACCAGGGCGACGACGCTGCCGGCAGCGGCGATGCTCGTCCAGCGCCGCTGCGGCGTGGCCGTGGAATCGACGCCCAGCCGCGCCTCGATGACAGGCCATAGCTCTGGTGGCGCAATACCTGGCAGCTGCCGCATATCGGCGCGCAGCGCGGCCAGGCGCCGGATCCCGGCGGTGCATTGCGCACACGCCGCCGCGTGGGATGCACTGGCGGCATCCACGGGCTGGCGATCCCGCAGGCTGATCAGTTCTTCGAGGCGAAGGTGCATTCCGGGTCTCCGAACTTGGGCTCGAGGGCGTCACGCAGCGCTGCGTGCGCCCGCGCGAGCTGCGACTTGGAAAAGCTGGCGGTGCGCTCATAGAGCCGGGCGATCTCGGCATGGGTGTAGCCTTCGACATCGTGCAGCCACACGATGCTGCGGCTCACATCTGGCAGCTCATTCAATGCCCGCTCCAGATCGCTCCCCCAATCCACGCCCTCGCCCGGCGGCGCGGCGTGCGCCGTGATGGCGCCCTGGCAGTCCCCGGGAAGCAGCCGGGCGTGCCAGGGCGAGCGCAGGTGCATCAGCGCCTTGCTCACGGCGATGCTGCGCACCCAGCCGGCAAAGGAGCCCGCCCCCGTGTAGGCGCCGAGGTTGCGCAGCACTTCCAGGAACACTTCCTGCAGCAGCTCTTCGGCCACGGCCGGGCGCAGCACCAGGCGGCGCAGCAGCGTGTACACCGGCCGCGCCAGTGCGGCGTAGATGCTGCGCTGGGCCACCGGATCGCTCGCCCGTGCGCGCTGGAGCCATTCGCCGGGGACGTTGATGTCGAGAAAAGTGGACATGCCTGTTCCTTAAGATGCAGGCAGAGGGGAAAAGGTCGCGGAAAGCCTCGGCGCGCCCCTTCCTGAGGGGCCGTACCGGCCTAGAGGAGCGCCAGCCGGCACCCGATGGCCGCGGCAAAGCGCGCGGCCGAGCCAGCGGAATGGGAAAAGAACAGTGACGGCTCGGCGAGTTCCAGTTCCAGCAAGCGGGGCGACCCATCCGCCGCGCGAATCAGATCCACCCGGGCGTAGAGCGGCAGCTCAAAGGGCAGCGCCGCGAGCGAGCGAGCGCCCAGGGCCTGCTCCTCGGGCCCGGGTGTGCGCGGCGTGATGATTTCGGGTGCAAACAGCGCCCGTGTCGGCGCGCTGCCCCGTTGCAGCAGCGCTCCCTTGCGAATCGCGTGGCTGTAGAGGCCCTCGAAATAGATCAGCGCGGTCTCCCCCTGCTCATCGACCCGATCCAGGTAGGGCTGCAGCAGGACGCTGCGCCGCTGGTCGAGCAGGCG
>JANXYA010000146.1 GCA_025350345.1 Gammaproteobacteria bacterium | reverse complement strand
CGCAGGTAACGCGCCGCTACCAGGAGCTCGAGCACGTGCCCGGCGCGCCGCAACTGCCGACCGGCTACGCGGCGATGATTTTGCTCGCGCTCGTGCCGCCGCTCTGGCACCGCGTCATGGATCCGCGTCTCGCGGCCTGGCAGCGCAGCTATGGCCTAGCGCCCGCGGCGTAGTGGGCGCGAACGTCCGTCAGACCGTGGTACCGGTCAGGAACAACCAGGTTTCCATGACCGTGTCGGGGTTCAGCGACAGGCTGTCGATTCCCTGCTCGACGAGCCAGCGCGCGAGGTCCGGATGGTCAGAGGGACCCTGGCCGCAGATGCCGACGTACTTGCCCTGCCGGCGACAGGCAGCAATCGCCATGGCGATCAGCGCCTTCACGGCCGCATCGCGCTCGTCGAAGGCGCCGGCCATCAGCGCGGAGTCCCGATCGAGCCCGAGGGTCAGCTGCGTCAGATCGTTCGAACCGATCGACATGCCGTCGAAATACTGCAGGAACTCATCGGCCAGCAAGGCGTTGGTGGGCAGCTCGCACATCATGATGAGCTTCAGGTCCTGCTCGCCACGCTTCAATCCGTTGGCGGCGAGCAGCTCCGTGACCTGGCGGGCCTCGGCCACGGTGCGGACGAAGGGCACCATGACCTGCACATTGCGCAGTCCCATCTCTTCGCGCACCCGCAGCAGCGCGCGGCATTCCAGCTCGAAGCAGGGACGGAAGGCCGCATCCACGTAGCGGGCGGCACCGCGAAAGCCGAGCATCGGATTCTCTTCGCGCGGCTCGAACTGCGCGCCGCCGATGAGATTGGCGTATTCGTTGGATTTGAAATCGGACAGCCGCACGATGACCGGCTCGGGCGCAAAGGCCGCCGCGATCTGCGCGATGCCCTCGCTCAGGCGCTCGATGTAGTAGCTCACCGGGTCCTCATACCCGGCCATGTGTTGGCGGATCGTGGCCTGGAGCGCGGGCTCCAGGCGCGCGAACTCGAGCAGGGCGCGTGGATGCACGCCGATCATCCGGTTGATGATGAATTCCAGCCGCGCCAGGCCCACGCCGCGGTGCGGAAGCGCCGCGAAGGCGAAGGCGCGATCGGGATTGCCGACATTCATCATGATGCGTACGGGCGAGGCCGGCATGGCATCGAGCTCGATGCTTTGCTGCTCGAAGGCCAGCAGCCCCTCGTAGACGAATCCCGTATCGCCCTCGGCGCAGGAGACGGTGACCTCCTGGCCCGCGCTGATCAGTTCGGTGGCGCGCCCGCAGCCCACGACCGCCGGGATCCCCAGCTCGCGGGCGATGATCGCGGCGTGGCAGGTGCGGCCGCCGCGGTTGGTGACGATCGCGGCCGAGCGCTTCATGACCGGCTCCCAGTCCGGATCGGTCATGTCGGCGACGAGAATCTCGCCCGCCTGTACCAGCGCCATGTCCGCCGCGCTGTGGACGATGCGCGCACGGCCGCTGCCGATGCGCCCGCCGATGCTGCGGCCCTCGACCAGGACACGCGAGCGCTGCCGCAGGCTGTAGCGGTGCAGGGTGCGGCCGAGCTGGCTGTGCACGGTCTCGGGGCGCGCCTGCAGGATGTACAGCTGCTGATCGCTCCCGTCGCGCCCCCATTCGATGTCCATGGGGCAGCCATAGTGCTGTTCGATGAGCAGCGCCTGGCGCGCCAGGCCTTCCACTTCGGCGTCGCTGAGCGAGAAGCGTGAGCGCTCGGCGGCGCTCACCTCCACCGTGCGCACGCGATCAGCGGAACCTGAGTCCGCGTAAATCATCTTGATGGCCTTGGCCCCGAGACTGCGCCGCAGGATCGAACGGCGCCCGGCGCGCAGGGCCGGCTTGTAGACATAGAACTCGTCCGGGTTCACCGCGCCCTGCACGACCGTCTCGCCCAGGCCGTAGGCACTGGTAATGAACACCACGTCGCGGAAGCCCGAATCCGTATCGAGCGTGAACATCACGCCGCTCGTACCCAAATCGCTCCGCACCATGTACTGCACGCCCACCGAAAGCGCGACCTGCGCGTGCTCGAAGCCCTGGTGCACGCGATAGGCGATCGCGCGATCGTTGTACAGGGAGGCGTAGACTTCATGCACGGCACGGAGCAGTGCCGCCTCGCCCCGTACGTTGAGAAACGTCTCCTGCTGGCCCGCGAAGGAGGCTGAGGGCAGGTCCTCGGCGGTGGCCGAGGAGCGCACGGCGACGGCGATGTCCTTCCCGACAGCCATGGCGCGCCAGCTGTCAAGCACCGCCTCGCGCAGCGCGGGCGGAAACGGCGTCTGCAGTATCCAGCCCCGGATGCGCGCGCCGCTGGCGCTAAGTGCCGTGACGTCCGAGCTGTCGAGCGCATCGAGCTCCGTCTTGATGCGCCCATCGAGCCCGCCCTGGCGGAGGAAGTCGCGAAAGGCGCCGGCCGTGGTCGCAAAGCCGCGCGGCACGCGCACACCGAGCTGCGTAAGCGCGCCGAGCATCTCGCCGATCGAGGCGTTCTTGCCGCCCACGCGGTCGATGTCCTTGAGGCCGACCGCCTCGAAGGACAGGACGTATTCGGTCAACGCGTTCATCCTTGGCATTTCGAGCGGCGTATTGTCCACGATTTCACCGCGTGGGACACTGCCGGCGGCGAAGGCAGGCGGGGGTGGGGAGGAACGGGCACAGGTGAGCAAGCGTACCGTGTTTTTCGTCTCCGACCAGACCGGCGTCACCGCCGAGACCCTCGGGCACAGCCTGCTGACGCAGTTCGACGGCGCGGTCTACCAGTCCGTCTCGCTGCCCTTCGTCGCCACGGTCGAGCAGGCCGCCGAGGTCGTGCAGCGCATCGATGCGGCGGCCCGTGAGAGCGGCCTGCGGCCGATCGTATTCGCGACGCTGGTTGATGATCAGGTGCGCGCGGTGCTGCGCCGGGCGAACGCGCTGTGCCTTGATTTCTTTGCGGCCTTTCTCGGGCCGCTGGAGGCGGAGCTGGCGATGCCCTCGGCCCACGCCAGCGGCCGCGCGCACGGCATGTCGAA
>JANXYA010000121.1 GCA_025350345.1 Gammaproteobacteria bacterium | reverse complement strand
TGATGTACGGCATCCCGAACATGAAGCTCGACAAGCGCGCGGTCGTCCTGCGGCGCATCGAGCTGCTCGAGAGCGAGGGCGTCAAGTTCCTGTGCAACGCCAACGTCGGCGAGAACGTCGAGGCGCGACTCCTGCAGCGCGACTTCGATGCAGTGGTGCTGTGCACGGGCGCGACGCAGCCGCGCGACCTGCCGGTCGCGGGGCGGGAGCTGGCCGGCGTGCACTTTGCGATGGACTATCTCACCGCCAGCACCCAGG
This sequence comes from Gammaproteobacteria bacterium, assembly GCA_025350345.1. GTDB lineage: Bacteria > Pseudomonadota > Gammaproteobacteria > Steroidobacterales > Steroidobacteraceae > FEN-1191. Next base: position 9,825 of record JANXYA010000121.1, on the reverse strand, counting down.
CCCTGCTCAACGGCGGCGCCGAGGAGGCGCCGATCCATGCGCGTAATCTCGATGTGGTGGTTATCGGAGGCGGTGATACGGGCACCGACTGTGTCGGCACCGCGATGCGACAGGGCTGCAGGAGCTTGGCGCAGATCGAGATCCTGCCGCGCCCGCCCGAGGAGCGCGCCGGCGACAATCCCTGGCCGGAGTGGCCCAGGGTATACAAGCTGGACTACGGGCAGGAAGAAGCCGCGGCGCGCTTCGGGGCCGATCCGCGCACCTACTCGACCACGGTGAAGAAATTCATCACCGACCAGGCCGGCGCGCTGGCGGCGCTGGTGACGGTCGCGATCAGGTGGGAGCGCAACAGCGATGGCCAGTTCGTGGCGGTGGAGCTGCCCGGGAGCGAGCGCGAGCTGCCGGCCCAGCTCGCGCTCCTGGCGATGGGATTCCTCGGCCCGGAGCCGGGGTTGCTGAAAGAGCTGGGCGCCGCGCTCGATGCACGCGGCAATGTGCTCGCCGAACTCGATCGCTACGCGACCAGCATCAGGGGCGTGTTCGCGGCGGGCGATTGCCGGCGGGGCCAGAGCCTGGTGGTGTGGGCTATCAAGGAAGGGCGCGGCGCGGCGCGCGAGTGCGACCGGTTCCTGATGGGGCGGACCCGCCTGCCCTGAAGCACCCTTAAGCCGAATGCTCCATGGGGCAATCCGCAAGGTGCTCCGTCCAGGGATGCCGTGTTCTTTCCCACACCGAGATCTTCGGGGCCGGGTATCCCGGATCGGCGAACATGCCGAGTGCGATGGCGATGAACTCGGGAAAGGCGCCCAGCTGCCAGTAGACCGTCGAGCCGCAGCTCGGGCAGAAGTGGAAACTCAGGTGATTGCCACTGTCGGCCGAGCGCGTGTAGGTGGTGCTGTCCCCCTCGATCTGGACCTGGTCGCGGTGAAATCTCGATTGCGCGCCGAAGGGTGCGCCCGTGCGATGCTGGCAGGCGAGGCAGTGGCAGATCGAAATCCGGACCGGATCGCCGGTGCAGATGACGCGCAGCCTTCCGCAGCTGCATGCGGCAATTCTCCTGATCATGAGCGCCCATCTCCTGCCGCAGCCGGGCGGCTGCGGGGATAATCTAGTACGATACCGTGCAGCATTGCCAATGGCCCGTGGCGCCGCCGCAGGCGCGGGGAGACGGGAGGAGATCGTGGCCGGTCTTTACTTCGAAGAGTTTCATGTCGGGCAGACCTTCCGGCACGCAATTCGCCGCACCGTCACCGAGGCGGACAACGTTTTCTTCTCTGCGCTGACGCACAACCCGGCGGCGCTCCACCTCGACGCGGAGTACTGCCGCACCCAGACCGAATTCGGCCAGCGGATCGTCAACAGTGTCTTTACGCTCGGCCTGATGGTCGGCATTTCGGTCGGGGACACGACACTCGGCACGACCGTGGCGAACCTGGGGTGGGACGAAGTACGATTCCCGAAGCCACTGTTCCATGGCGACACCGTGCACTGCGAGTCCGAGGTCGTGGAACTGCGTGACAGCCGCTCGCGACCGGACAATGGCATCGTGGTATTCCAGCACCGCGCCTTCAACCAGCGCGACGAGCTGGTCGCAATCTGCAGGCGTTCGGCCCTGATGCTGCGGCGCCCGGCGCCGTGAGCGCGCGCTCGCTGCTGTTCGTGCCGGGCGACAGCGATCGGAAGCTGGCGAAGTGCCTGAGCGCGGGCGCTGACCTCGTGATTCTCGACCTGGAAGATTCCGTGGTGCCGGCGCAGAAGGCCGCGGCGCGGGGCCGGGTGCGCGAATTCCTGGGCGCGCAGCGCGAGCGTAGCGCCACGCAGCTGTGGGTGCGCATCAATGCCTTCGATTCCGCAGCGGCCCGGGAGGACCTGGCGGCCCTCGTCGGCAGCCGCCCGGACGGCATCGTCCAGCCGAAAGTCCGCGGGCCCGAGGATGTCCTGGCCCTCGCCTCCCGCCTCGAGGCGCTCGAGCGCAAGAGCGGCCTCGGTGTCGGTGTGGTGCGCATCCTGCCGGTGGCGACGGAAACGCCCGCGGCGGTATTCAGCCTCGGCGGTTACGCCCGCTGTGCACCGCGACTGTTCGGCCTGACCTGGGGCGCGGAGGACCTGAGCTCCGCGATTGGCGCCACGGCCAACAAGGATGCGGCCGGTGAGTGGACGGCGCCCTACCAGGTGGTGCGCGCCCTGTGCCTGTTTGGCGCTCACGCGGCCGGCGTCGCCGCCATCGATACGCTGTACGCCGATTTTCGCGATCCCGCCGGCCTGCGCGCCGCGTGCGCGCAGGCCCGTCGCGACGGCTTTGGCGGCAAGCTGGCGATTCACCCGGACCAGGTGCCGATCATCAACGAAGGCTTTACGCCGAGCGCGGCCGAGATCGCCGCGGCGCGCGAAGTCGTGGCCCTGTTTGCCGCCAATCCCGGCGTCGCCGCCCTGCAGCTCGGCGGGCAGATGCTCGATCTGCCGCACTTGCGGCAGGCGGAACGGACGCTGGCGCGCGCGGGCCTGGGCGCGCCCCGCTAGGGCGCGGGCCGATCGCACATGGGCGCCTCGGGGCTGAGTGCCTGCATCATTACGCTCGACGAGGCCGAGCGCATCGGGGACTGCCTCGCTTCCCTGAGCTTCTGCGATGAGATCGTGGTGGTCGATGCGCACTCGAGCGATGCGACCCGCGCGATTGCCGCGCGGCTCGGGGCGCGCGTGATCGAGCGCGACTGGCCCGGCTACCGCTCGCAGAAGCAGTACGCCACGGACGCGGCGAGGCACGAGTGGGTGCTGAGCGTCGATGCCGATGAGCGCGTCACGCCCGCTCTGCGCGCCCAGATCGAGGCGCTCCGTGCCGGCGGCTTCGCCGGTGCGCGCGGCTGGACGATTCCGCGCATGACCGAGTACTTCGGGCGATTTCTGCGCCACGGCAATGCCTGGCCGGACCGGCAGATCCGCCTCTATGACCGTCGCGCCGCGCGCTGGAGCGGTTACGAGGTGCACGAGAAGATCGCGGTCACCGGGCCGGTGGGCGCGCTCGCCGGCCATCTCGAGCACTACGCCTACCGGAGCCTGGACGATCAGCTCGGCCGGCTCGATCGCTACGCCGCGCTGATGGCAGAGCAGATGTACGCCGCGGGGCGGCGCTGCGGAATCACCCCGGTGCTGCTCAATCCGGCGTGGCGGTTGTTGCGCGGCCTGCTGGTCAAGGGCGGGCTGCTCGACGGCTGGCGCGGCTGGCTGTACCACCTCGTCGAGGCGGGCTACGTGCGACGCAAGTATCTGCGCCTCTGGGCGCTCTCGCGCGGCGTGGCCGTGGATCGTCAGTCGCGATAGAGCAATGCACTGGCGCGCGCCTCGATCCAGGCGCGCTCTTCCGGTGCCGCCATTGCCTCCAGGTCAGCGGCGCTCGCAGCGTCGGACTCGATCCACTGGCGCAGCCTCGGTCCCCCGCTGATCACGTCGAAGGGCAGGCGCGCATGCTCATATTCGTAGGCGAAATCGCGCCACAGCGTGGCCTCGGGCTGCAGCGCGCGCCGCGCCTTGAGCAGTGCCGCGATAACTCGCCAGGGGCGAAAGGCATCGTGCCGGTAGGAATCGGCATCGACGTGCAGCTGGATTCCGTGGCACAGCTGGCCCGCGTGTTTCTGGAAGGTGGGCTCGAACCAGCACTCGCGCAGGCGGACACCGTGGAGCCAGTCGGGCGCAAACTCCTGGACCCAGCGCAGCAGTGCGCGGGCGTTGCCGTCGGGCGCGCCCACCATCTCCAGTGGCCGCGTGGTGCCGCGGCCTTCCGACAGCGTCGTGCCCTCGATCAGCACGGTGCCCGGATAGCAGCGCGTCATCGACAGGCTGGCGGCGTTTGGACTGGGGTTGATCCAGGAGCGCTCGGCCAGCGGCCAGCCGAAGCCCGGCGCCGCGCCGCTCTTCCAGCCCTGCATCTCGATGACCTGCAGGTCGACGTCCAGCCTGAGGGTGGCGACGAACCAGCGTGCCAGCTCCCCCATGGTCAGGCCGTGCCGCATCGGCAGCGCGCCGGCGCCGACGAAACTCTCCCAGCCCGCCTCGAGCTGCAGCCCCTCGACGGGCCGGCCCGCGGGATTCGGGCGATCGAGGATCCACACCGCCTTGCGCTGCGCCGCGCAGTCCTGGAGCAGGTAGCGGAGCGTGGTGATGAAGGTGTAGACGCGGCAACCGATGTCCTGCAGATCGACGAGCACGACATCGAAGCAATCCATCATCGCCGGCGTCGGCCGGCGCACCTTGCCGTAGAGGCTGAACACCGGGATACCGTGCACCGGGTCGTCGAAATCGGGCGACTCGATCATGTTGTCCTGCTTGTCGCCGCGCAGTCCGTGCTGCGGGCCGAACGCGGCGCTCAGGCGCAGTCCGGGCAGCGCCGCGATCGCGTCGAGCGAATGCACGAGGCCGGCGGTCACCGAGGCCGGGTGCGCCAGCAGCGCGACGCGGCGACCGGTGAGCGGGCGGTGCAGGGCCGGCTCGGAAATCAGGCGGTCGATGCCGAATTTCATCGGGAATGGGCACGCGGTGGTGCGTCGGCGTGAGACAGTTCCAGCGGCACGCAAAAGCAGCCGCGATCGTGGAAGTCGGGCTTTTCGCCCGCATGATGCGCAGCCCAGTAGCTCAAGGCCCCATCCTCGGCCTCGATCACCGCCGCGAGATTCAGCCACCAGGTATCCGCGGCCGCGGCTACGCCCGCGGTCGCTGCGGCTTCCCCGAGTTTGAGCTGCGCGCGCAGGCTCCAGTGGGCGCTGTCCACGCTGCGGGCGGTGATGGCGACACGCGCGGGCTCCAGTTCGCGTCCGCCACTGCGATAGTCGTCGAACACCCAGGCCGCCCAGTCGCCGCTGGGCGCGAAATTGAATTCCCTGTAGCCGCGCTCCGCACCCCTGCGGGCGAAGAGCTCGAAGCAGCTGTGGTGCCACAGGCCCTCGCGGCGCCGCGGGGCCGCGCCCGGGGGTGCCAGCCGCAGGCGCGACAGTTCACCGTGCGCAGCGAACTCGACCGTGACGGAACCGCCCCCGGCCGATGCCACGGAGGCATGGAGCGAGCGCAGTGGGCTGGCACCGAAGGCCGGATGCGGCGCCAGCGCGATGGCGCCGCGCAGCGGCTCGCGCGGGGCGGAACTTGCGGACTCAGGACTCGGCACAGCGCGCCACGCTACGCAATTGGCCGGGGTAGCGCAATTCACGGCGTCCCGTTCACGACCGGCATGGCCTCCGCGAGCGCCACCGCCGTGCGCGTGTCGCGCTGGTACATCCACGGCATGGCGTGGAGCCGCTCGAGGAGTACGCGGACCAGCCGGTCCTGGCGTCGCCGGGCTTCGGGGACGGGCACGCCGTGATTCAGTATCGCGAAGTAGACCGTGCCGTAATCGCGGCTGCGCAGGGCGCCGATCAGGGCGCTGGCGCCGTACTCGCCAAAGGTGCCGGTCTTGCCCACCACGCAGCCGCTTTCCCCGGCGCCGTTCAGGCGCTCCTGCAGCGTGCCCGGATCGAACCCGGCCACCGGCAGCACATCGACCAGGCGGTGATCGGTCAGGCGCAATTCCAGCTCCAGGGCCCGCAGGATCTTCACGGCGGCGCGCGGACTGAGGCGATTGCGCGGATCGGTTCCCGCCCCGTCCCCGAGTGTGATCTCGGAGCGCATGGACGCGGGCACCGCCGAGCGGGCGAGGGCCTGCACCGTCGCGGCGCCGCCGGCCGCGTCTGCGAGCGGCTTGAAGACGTTGTTGGAGTAGTCGTTCAGGGCCTTGACCAGCGACAGCAGGGGCTGGGAGCGATGGGCGACGAGCGCTCGCGCTCCTGGCGGGTTCGTGGAATCGGCCGCCAGCGCGAGCGGGCTGGCCCCAAACTGCAGCGCAGCGGCGGGCGCCGCTGGAGCAGCTCCAGTTGCGGCATTGAGCAGTGCACTCACCGTCTGCCAGGCCGACACGGGGGCCTGGCCGGACATGACGGCGCGCAGTCGCGCCTCGGCCGCTGCCGCCTGCCAGTCGAAGATCAGCGTGCCACGCACGCGCAAGGTGCCGGCGACACGCTGCACGCCGAGTTCATTGAGCCGCGCGGCGACCAGCAGCGCGTTTTCGTCGACAAAGAAGGGATCGCCGCCGCCATCGACGATCAGGTCACCGTCGAGCACTCCTGCGTGCACGGCGCCGACTCCGGAGAAGGTGGTGGTGAAGCGGTAGTCGGGTCCGAGCCGGCGCAGCAGCGCGAGCGTGGTGGGCACCTTGGATACCGAGGCTGGATGCACGGGCAGTCGCTCGGCCTGTGCGAGCAGGACCTCGCCGTCGGCGGCCTCCACGTAGACGCCCTGGTTCGCGCCCAGGATCGTGCGGGCCGCTGCACCGAGCTCGTCGTGGCCGCGCGCGATCGCGCCGCTGCTGGCGAGCAACGCCAACGCGGCAGCGACGGCAGACAGCGCGGGAGCGGGAATCGCCAGGGGCGTGGGCAAGGAGGATATCCGCATCGTGGGTGGTGGATCGACGGCGCTCATTGTTTCCGATCCGGCCGGCGAGGTGAAGCGCAAATTGCGGCGCCGCGGGCCGCGAGTACACTAGCGCATTGTCAGAAGGCGGGAGCAGCGCATGCGCATCCGGACGGCAGCATTATTCGTGGCCCTGACTTCGGCCCTGGTACCAGCGGCAAGCGCGGCGGGCGCGGCAGCGCCGCCGGCCCTGTCTGCCGACAATCCCTTCGCCGCCCCGAGCACCCTGCCGTACGGACTGCCGCCGTTTGATCGCATCAAGGATGGCGATTTCATGCCGGCCTACCAGGCGGGGATGGCCCAGCAGCTCGCCGAGGTGGCGGCCATCGTCGCGAATCCGGATCCGCCCACCTTTGAAAACACGGCGCTCGCGCTCGAGAGTTCCGGCCGCCTGCTCGATCGCGTCGAGAAGGCCTTCGTCAATCTCAATGCCTCGAATGGCGATGAGGCCATGCGCAAGCTCGAAACGGAGCTGGCGCCGCTCCTGGCGGCCCATCATGATGCGATCGGTCTCGACCTCAAGCTGTTTGCGCGCCTGGACCGGCTCTATGGGGAGCGCGCACACCTGCCGCTCGACGCGGAATCCCTGCAGCTGCTAGTGCGCCAGCACAAGGAGATGGTGCTGGCCGGCGCGCAGCTGCCCGAGGCGGCGAAGGTGCGCCTGCGCGCCTACAACTCCGAGATCTCGACGCTGATGGCGCAATTTCGCCAGCGGCTGCTGAAGGCCAGCGCCGATGGGGCCGTGGTGGTCGACAGTGCCGCCGAGCTCGACGGCCTGTCGCCGGCGGAGCTCAGTGCCGCCGCGGACGCGGCCAGCGCGCGCGGGCTGAAGGGCAAGTGGCTGCTGGTGCTGGTCAACACGACCACACAGCCGCTGCTGGCGGAGCTGCGCAATCGGGCGGTGCGCGAGCGGCTGTACCGCGCCTCTGTGAGTCGCGGTGTCGGGGGGAGCGATGACACCACGGTGATCGTGGCGCGGCTGGTGAAATTGCGCGCGGAGCGGGCGCACCTCCTGGGGTATCCGAACCATGCCGCCAGTGTCCTCGACGACGAAACTGCCGGCACGCCCGCCGCGGCCGATGCCATGCTCCGGCAGATCGCGCCGGCAGCGCGCGCCGGCGCCGAGCGCGAAGCAGCGACGATCCAGAAACTCATCGATAGCCAGGCCGCGGGCGGGCACGCCGGCGCACGGCTGCAGCCCTGGGACTGGGATTTCTATTCCGAGCAGGTGCGCAAGGCGCATTACGATTTTGATGAGGCCGAGATCCGCCCCTATTTCGAGCTCAACCGGGTGCTGCAGGATGGCGTGTTCTACGCCGCGCATGAACTGTATGGCCTGAATTTCAAGGAGCGTACCGACCTGCCGGTGTACGGGCCGGACGTCCGCGTCTTCGAAGTATCCGACGCCAACGGCAAGCCGGTCGGCCTGTTTATCGCCGATTACTTTGCGCGTGAGAACAAGCAGGGCGGCGCCTGGATGGACAATTACCTCGACCAGTCGCACTACTTCGCTCAGCTGCCGGTCATCGTCAACAATCTCAATGTCCCGAAGCCGCCCCCGGGAGAACCGGTGCTGCTCAGTTTCGATGACGTGACCGGGATGTTCCACGAATTTGGCCACGCCATGCACGGCATGCTCTCGGACGTCAACTACGAGAGCCTGTCGGGGACGCGCACGCCACGCGATTTTGTCGAGTATCCCTCCCAGTACAACGAGATGTGGGCGCGCGAGCCCGCCGTGCTTGCGCACTACGCGCGGCACTACAAGACGGGCGAACCCATGCCGGCGAGCCTGCTGCACAAGATCCTCGCCGCGCAGAACTTCAACCAGGGCTACTCCTATACCGAGCGGCTGGCCGCAGCCGCGATCGACCTGGCGCTGCACGAAGTGAGCCCGGCACAGGCGCCCGCCGCCAAGGATCTCCCGGCCTTCGAGCAGGCGGCGCTGCACAAGGCGGGCCTCGACCTGCGCACCGTACCGCCGCGCTACCACGCGAGTTATTTCCGCCACATCTTCGGCGATGAGTACTCGGCGGGCTACTACGCCTACACCTGGAGCGGAGTGCTGGCCCGCGATACGGGCGACTGGCTGCATCGGCACGGCGGCATGACGCGGGAAAACGGCGAGATCCTGCGTGCCAGGATCCTCTCGCGCGGCCGCACGCAGGAGCCGAGCGAGCTATTCAGGGCATTCTACGGCCGGGAACCCGACGTGGGGCCATTGCTGGACTACTACGGCCTGAGTCTGCCGGTGCAGGCGAAGGGGCACGACCACCACTGACGGCGGCGCTCGCGCCGCTCGCCGGGGCCGTCACTCGACGCTGGCAGGCAGGAGGCGCCTGCGAAGCTCGTCGAGCTCCTCGCGCAGGTTCCGCACGTCCTCTTCGAGACGCTCGAGTCGCACCCGCTCGATGGCAGTCGCGGAGGCCGCGGGCTCGGCTGGCGTTGCGGCTTCGGCAAGCAACTCAGCCGACGGCTCGCCCGTCAGCAGCTGCACGTAGCGCGCCTCGCGCCTGCCCGGCTGACGCGGCAGGCGCCGCACCACGGGGCCCTCGGCACGAGCAGCCAGGGCCTCGAGCGAGCGCTCGACCTCGCTGCTGTCCGCGAAGGGCGCCATGCGCGCCGCGCGGCTGCGCAGCTCCCCGGGTGTCTGCGCTCCGCGCAGCAGCAGCTCGCACACGATCGCCAGCTCCTGCGGCGTGAACTTGAGCGGCGAGAACTCGGTGTTGCAGTAGCAATGCTGGTACTTGGGCACACGGCTGCCAAATCCGCCGCGCTCCATGACCACGTGCTTGCGCACCAGAACGTCGACGAGTTGCTGCACTTCGGTCACCGCCAGTGCCAGGACGGGATCGCGATTGCTCTTCTGGTTGCAGGCGTTGGCCAGCGCGTTGATCGACAGCGGGTACTGGTCCGGCGTGGTGATCTGCTTTTCGATCAGGCAGCCGATCACGCGCGCCTCGGCCGCCGTCAGCATGGTCTTCACGCTCATTACCACTGACCCACGTTGGGCATCGAATCCCACGGCGCGCGGGGCGGCAGCGCCGCGCCCCGCTGCAGGATTTCGATCGAGACCAGGTCCGGCGAGCGCACGAAGGCCATGTGGCCGTCGCGCGGCGGCCGGTTGATGACCACGCCGTGGTCGCGCAGGCGCTGGCAGGCCGCGTAGATGTCGTCGACCTCGTAGGCCAGGTGGCCGAAATTGCGCCCGCCCGTGTAAGTCTCGGGATCCCAGTTGTAGGTCAGTTCTACCTGCGCGGATTCATCGCCCGGCGCACACAGGAACACCAGCGTGAAGCGGCCCTTCTCGTAGTCCGTGTGGTGCAGTTCCCTGAG
>JANXYA010000113.1 GCA_025350345.1 Gammaproteobacteria bacterium | reverse complement strand
GCGGCGCTGCGCAGCGCCGTCCGTGCCACCAAACGCGGCTTTGAGGACGTGATCGCGCGTCTTAAGACCGCCAGGAGCGAGCGCGAACTCGAAGGCGTGTTCTGGACACGCGCGCGGATGGAAGGGAACGATGTCGGCTATACCTCGATAGTGGCCTCCGGCGCTCACGCCTGTACCTTGCACTGGAAGAAGAACGACGGCGCCATCCGCGACGGCGATTTATTGCTGCTCGACGCCGGCATTGAAGGCCACTCGCTGTACACGGCCGATGTGACCCGCACTCTGCCGATCTCCGGACGATTTACGGACGAACAGCGCTCGGTCTACGAAGTCGTGCTCGAGGCGCAACGCGCAGCATTGGCGATCGTCAAGCCCGGCAACGATTTCATGGCTCCCAATAAGGCGGCGATGATCGTGCTCGCCCACGGCATGGAGCGCCTTGGCATACTGCCCATGAGCGCGGCCGAAGCACTGCGCGATGAAAACCAGTTCTATCGCCGCTATTCCCTGCACAACGTCAGCCACATGCTTGGCCTGGACGTTCATGATTGCGCCCAGGCCCGTGCCGAGAACTACAAGTACGGCAAACTCCTGCCTGGCATGGTCCTCACCGTGGAGCCCGGTCTCTACTTCCAGGCCGACGACCAGACCGTGCCGGCGCGGTACCGCGGCATCGGCGTACGCATTGAGGACGACATTCTGGTCACGGCCACGGGGCACCGCGTGCTCTCCGCCATACTGCCGCGGGAACCGGATGAAGTGGAAGCGTGGATGCGACAGATCTGGAAGCGCCACCGAAAACCCGCAACGCATCGGTAGCGGCCCGATAGCGGCCCTTCCAGAACTCAGCTGGAGAGGCGGCGCCAACGCACCACCAGGTAGGCGAGCAGCGCGACCACGACCGACAGCACGCTGACCCACAGCTGGCTCGCCATGGCCGGAGTAAATGCCATGGCGATGAGCACGGCGATGATTCCTGCAATGGCAAGGTAGCTCAGCCAGGGAAACCCCCACATCGGCAGCGCCGGCGGCGCGGCGCCCTGCTGCTGCGCCCGGCGTCGCAGGCGCACCTGCGAGATCGCGATCGCGAGGTATACAAACAGGATCAGCGCCCCGCAGGAGTTGACCAGAAACGCGAATACGACCCCAGGCGACACGATCGCGGCCAGCACGCCGGCAAAACCGGCAGCGCTCGCCAGGAGCACGGAGCGTGCCGGGACCAGGCGCGCGTTGGTCTTGACCAGCCAGCCGGGCGCATCGCCCCGCCCGCCCAGCACGAACAGCACACGCGAGGCAATATAGAACGAGGAGTTCAGGCAGGACAGGACCGCGGTCAGGATGATCACGCTCATGATGTTCTTCGCCCACGGCACGTGCATGACCGCGAGCGCATCGGAGAAGGGCGACTGGCCCGGCTTGACCAGGTTCCAGGGCATGACGCACACGACCATCAGGATGGAGCCCACGTAGAACAGCATGATGCGGCTGATGACGGTGGAGGTCATGCGGGCGACCGCACGCGCCGGCTCGGCCGCTTCAGCCGCGGCGATGGTCACGATCTCGGCGCCCATCATCGAGAAAATCACCGTCGTTACCGCCGCGAGGACCGCCAGGAATCCGAGCGGCGCGAAGCCGTTGTGGATGTAGAGGTTCGAGACCGTCGGGCCGGTGCCCGAGGTAAATCCGAAGGCATAGGAGGCGGCCACCAATATGAAGGAGATGATGGCGGCGACCTTGATGGAAGAGAACCAGAATTCGAACTCGCCGAAGGAGCGCGCCGACATCAGGTTAACCGCCGTCATCAGTGCCATCAGCGCACCACCAATCTGCCAATTGGGTAACGGAATCCAGTTCTGCAGGATAGTCGCACCGGCAATCGCCTCCACCGGGACGACGACGACCCAGAAGTACCAATACAGCCAGCCCACGCTGAAGCCGGCCCAGTTACCCAGTCCGGCACGCGCAAACTCCGTGAAGGAGCGTACCCCCGGCATCCCCACGGCCATCTCGCCCAGCATGCGCATGATCAGGAAGATCAGCAGCCCCGTGAGCATGTAGCTGATGATCACTGCCGGCCCGGCGGCGCTGATCGCCACGCTGCTGCCCACGAACAGACCGGCCCCGATGATGCCGCCGATCGTGATCATGAACACGTGGCGCGGTCGCAGGGCACGGCTGAGCTCGTGCGCGCGTGCGTGCTCGGCGTCGCTGAGTGCCGTCATAGGACTCCCTTCATTGCAGTTTCAACCCCATGCGCGCCGCCCCGGCCGGGCCAGTGCCCGAGGTGCGTTCGGTCAGGAATATGCGCTCCGGGGCCACCCCGGCGTTCGCCACGAGCGCTGCCTGTACCGACTCAGCGCGGCGACGCGCGAGTGCATCGCGCTGCGCCGGCGTCGGCGCAAACTTCGGCAACAGCTGCTGCTCGAGCCAGGCGTCATGCGCGGCTTCGAGGTCAGTGTCGGCAGGACCGGGCGCGGGAAAGGCGGGCGGGGCAGCGAAGGTGGCCTGGTAGAGTTCGGCCAGCGCCCGGGAGCGGGGTGAAACTGTCGCTGCAGTCGAGCCGGGCCTGGGCTTGCCACGGGTCCCTGCCGTCAATAGCTGGAGCCGCGCCTCGATCGCCTCGTCCAGCGCCTTGCTCGCCAGGGCCGCATCATCGGCGGCATTCGCCGTGTGCAGCGGGATATCGAGCTTGAGCTGGGGCCGCGCCGCCAGCGCCCTCGACAGTTGCGTGAGCTTTTGCGCCTGCTCTGGCGCCAGCATGGCTGCAGCGGGCGCGAAATCCACATAGGCAAGCTCCGCCCCCCCTCCCCCAAACAGTGAGCCGAGCAGCGCGAACGGCGCCGTCACGATCTTCCTCATCAGGCCGACGAAGAGCTTCCAGACAATCGGGCCGATGCGAAAATTCGGATCATCGAGGCTCCCGGTGACCGGAAGGTTGATGTCGATCACGCCGTTGCGATCTTTCAGCAGCGCGACCGCCAGCCGCACCGGCAGTTTGGTGGCGTCCTTCGAGTCGATCTTCTCGCCGAAGGTCAGCTGGTTCAGGATCACCTGGTTCTTCGCATCGAGCCTGCCGTCGGCCTCGATCTTGTAGCTCACGTCGAGCGTCAGCTTGCCGCGTTCGATCGCGTAGCCGGCGTACTTGCCGGCATACGGCGAGAGCGGCGCAAGTTCAAGGTCGATCGCCTTGGCGCGGATGTCGAGCGCGAGCGGCGTGGCGGTCGGGTTCAGCTGGCCGCTGATGTCGAGCAGCGCGGTGCCGGCGGCGCGGCCACGCAGTTCCAGCGTCGCCATCTCGCGGCTGCCGGACTGGAACGCGCCGATCTGGCCGTTCAGCTCGGTCAGCGCGGCGCTG
>JANXYA010000142.1 GCA_025350345.1 Gammaproteobacteria bacterium | reverse complement strand
GGCGTAAGCCGGCAGATTTACAGTCTGCTCCCGTTGGCCGCTTGGGTACCCCTCCCCAAGAAAAAACGAGCCGCGTATTCTGATTTCGCGGCTGCCGGGTGTCAATGCAGTTTTCGGGCCAGACGCCCCTAAATTTCTGGGGGCACGGGAACTTAGGGAGCAGGCCGAGCCCTTGAGGCTCAGCGCCCGCGTCCGTTCACGTAGGTATCGACGGCGTCCCTGACGGCCTTGGCGGCATCCGGGCTGGCGGTGAAATCCAGGTCGATCATCCCCAGATCGTCCATCAGTGCCCGGATCTCCAGTGACTCCACCTTGCCCTGGTACTGGACCTGGAACTGCCAGACCCGGGGTTGATCGGCCTTGAGGCTGTCGATCTCCTGGCTGACCCGGTCCGCCTCGCTGCGGCCAAACCCCACAGAAAACAGGTGTGCCACCTGGCGCAGGACCGCGGCAGAAAATCGGGCGTCAAAGCTGGTCGTCACCCTCACCGGGTCCACTGCCAACGCGGGAGCACTGGAGATCGTGAGAAATAGACCCATAATCAATGCAATTAGCACCACAATGCCAGGGGTTCGGCGAGAATTCCACCGCTGAGGGGTTTTCATACTCTCTATTATAGCAGCCGAGCCTCGCGCTCCCCCATCAGGCGCCACTGGCCAGGGCGCAGGTCCTCCGGCAGTCCCACCGGGCCATAGCGGAGCCTCGCCAGGCGGCTGACCTCCAGGCCCACTTCCTCCCAGAGCCGCCGGACCTCCCTGTTCCGACCTTCCCGGAGCGTCACCCGGAACCAGCTGTGACTTTCGCTGCGGCCACCGGCCTCGATGCGCTCGAAGCGCGCCGGGCCGTCCTCGAGCTGCACGCCGCTGCGAAGCCTCGCCAGCACTTCGGGCGTCGGACGGCCGTGCACGCGCACCAGGTACTCGCGCTCGACTTCAGCCGAAGGGTGCATGAGCCGGTGCGCCAGCTCACCGTCCGTCGTAAACAGCAGGAGTCCCGTGGTGTTCACGTCCAGTCGGCCGATCACCACCCAGCGTCCCGACGGCGGCGGCGGCAGGCGCTCAAACACCGTCGGTCTGCCGGCCGGATCGCGGCGCGTGGTCACTTCCCCCACCGGCTTGTGATACATCAGCACCGCGCGCGCGCCAGCCGCCGTGGTGTGCAGCGGACGGCCGTCGAGGCGGATGTCGGCGCCAGTCTCAGCGCGCTCGCCCAGCTGCGCGATGCGCCCGGCAAGTGTCACGCGCCCCTCGCGTATCCATTGCTCGATCTCGCGGCGCGAGCCGTGACCCGCCGTTGCGAGCAGTTTCTGCAGTCTTTCCGGCACGCAAATCCTGCCTCTAGCGTGTGGGCAGGCTGATTTTCCGGAACAACTCGCTCTGTCCATCCCCGTCGCGCGCCTCGATCGCCCGATCGATCAGGCGGCGCGTCAGGTGCGGGCCGAACAGCTGCATGAACTCGTAGGCGAAATTGCGCAGCAGCGTGCCGCGGCGGAACCCCACCCAGGTGGTATGGATCGGGAAAAGATGCGAGGCCTCGATCACCACCAGATCGGCGTCGTGCTGCGGCTCGATCGCGACGCTCGCGACGATGCCCACGCCTAAGCCTAAGCGCACGTAGGTCTTGATGACATCCGAGTCCCGCGCCGTCAGGGCCACGTTGGGCGTCAGGTTTTCGCGGGCGAAGACCGTATGAAGTGATGACGACCCGGAGAAACTGAAGACGTAGGTCACCAGGGGATATTTCGCCAGCTCTTTCAGCGTCAGCTTCTGTTCGCTCGCCAACGGGTGGTGCCTGGGCACGATGACCTGGCGGTGCCAGCGGTACACGGGGAGCAGCACCAGGCCGGGGAACAGACCGTCCGATCCGGTCGCGATCGCGAGGTGTACGCGGTCGGTCGCCACCATTTCGGCGATCTGCTCGGAGGTGCCCTGGTGCAGGTGCAGTTCGACCTCGGGATAGCGTTCGCGAAACGCCTGTACCACGGGCGGCAGGACATAACGGGCCTGCGTGTGCGTGGTCGCGATCGACAGGGTGCCGCGATTGTCCTGGTTCAGGTCGGCCGCCACCGCCTTGAGGCTTTCGATTTCAGCCAGCGCACGCGTCGCGTACTCCAGTACACGCGTGCCCTGCGGCGTCACCCGGGCAAAGGCACGCCCCTCGCGCACGAACAGATCGAAGCCCAGCTCACGCTCGAGGGCCTTGAGGGCGCGGCTGATCGCCGGCTGTGAAGTGCCCAGAGCTGAAGCCGCCTGCGTGACCGACAGGCCGTGGCGGGCGATGGCCACGGCGTATTGCAGTTGATGGAAATTCATGGTGAACCCGTAAGGCCGCTCAGGGCAATTATAACAACGCGTTATCAGAGAATGGCCTTTTCTTTATCGATTGGCCGGTACCGGCGGATTACAGTGCCCGCATGATCTACGACAGCATCCTCGGCACCATTGGCCGCACTCCCATCGTGCGCATCAATCGCCTCGCGCCCCAGGGCGTGACGATGTACGTGAAGTGCGAGTTCTTCAATCCACTGGGCTCCGTGAAGGATCGCCTAGCGATCGCGATCATTGAGGATGCGGAGCGGACCGGCACGCTCAAGCCCGGGCAAACTGTCGTGGAAGCCACCTCCGGCAATACCGGCATCTCACTCGCCATGGTCTGCGCCGCCAGGGGCTATCCCTTCGTAGCGGTGATGGTCGAAACCTTCTCAGTGGAACGGCGGAAGATCATGCGCATGCTCGGCGCCAAGGTGCTCCTGACGCCGGCAGCTGAGCGCGGGACCGGCATGGTGCGCAAGGCCGCGGAACTGGCGGAGAAGAACGGCTGGTTCCTGGCGCGGCAGTTTGAGAATCCCGCCAACCCCGCCTATCACCGCAGCACTACCGGCCCCGAAATCGTGGCCGATTTCGTCGGCAGCCGGCTCGACTACTTCGTCACCGGCTGGGGGACCGGGGGCACCCTGACCGGCGCCGGGGAGATCATCCGCCTGGCGAGACCCGACACCCGCATCATCGTCAGCGAGCCGGAAGGCGCCGCATTGCTGTCCGGGAAGCCCTTCGCGCCACACAAGATCCAGGGCTGGACGCCGGACTTCATTCCTGCCGTGCTCAATCGCAATGTGGCCGATCGCATCGTGACGGTCACGGACGCGGAAGCCATCGATACCGCGCGCCAGCTGGCGCGCCGCGAAGGGCTGTTCGTCGGCATCTCCAGCGGCGCCACTTTTGCCGCTGCGCTCAAGGTGGCGCGCCAGGCCAGCGCCGAATCCGGCCCCGGCGCAGTGATCCTCGCCATGCTGCCTGACACCGGCGAGCGCTATCTCTCGACCGCGCTGTTCGAGGGGATTCCTGATGGCTCCGATCCCGAAAGCTGAGCTGCGCATGGCCGACATGCCGCGTTCCCGCGAGCTGAAGGGCAGGGAGGCGGCGCCGGGAATGAAGACCGCGACGCCGGGGTGCGTGGTCCCCCTCCCCGATCCGTTCCCGCTGTATCGCGGTGGCGTGCTGCGCGGCGCGCACATCGCTTTCGAGAGCTGGGGCCAGCTCAACAGCGCGCGCGACAACGCCATCCTGCTGTTCACCGGCCTGTCGCCCTCCGCGCATGCGGCAGCCACGGAGGCCGATCCGAGCCCGGGCTGGTGGCAGCGCATGATCGGGCCCGGCCTGGCCATCGATACGCGCCGCTATTTCGTCCTCTGCGTCAATTCACTGGGCAGCTGCTTTGGTTCGACCGGGCCGGCTTCCATCGACCCGGCCACTGCCCAGCGCTATCGGCTCGAATTTCCCGAGATCGCCGTCGAGGACATCGCGCGCGCCGGCTATGAGACCGCGCGGGCGCTGGGCATCGAAAGGCTGGATGTGGCCATGGGCGCCTCGCTCGGCGGCTCCGTGGCCATCGCCTTTGCGGCGCTCCTGCCTGCGGGCGCGCGGCGCCTGATCAGCATCTCCGGGTCCGCCGCCGCCTCTCCATTCGCCATTGCGCTGCGTTCGGTGCAGCGCGAGGCCATCCTGCGCGATCCGGACTGGCAGGGCGGCAACTATCCGCCCGATCATCCACCACGCAACGGCATGCGACTGGCGCGCAAGCTCGGCACGATCACCTACCGCTCGGCGACGGAATGGCGGCAGCGCTTCGGGCGCAATCCGATCGAAGGCAACGCCCTGCGCGCAAGCCCATTCGCGCCGCGCTTTGCCGTGGAGGGATACCTGGAGGCGCAGGCCGAGCGCTTCACGCGCGTCTACGACCCCAACTGCTACCTGTACCTGTCACGGGCCATGGATCGCTTCGATCTGGCCGAGCATGGCGGCTCCTACCGCGCCGCGTTCGGCGCCAGTGGGGTGGAGAACGCGCTGGTCATCGGCGTCGAGAGCGACATGCTCTATCCGCTGCACGAGCAGGCGGCGATTGCCGAAGCCCTCGAACAGGCCGGCGTCGCCACGCGCTTTGCGCGCCTCCCCTCGCTCGAGGGGCACGACGCCTTCCTGGTTGATATCCCGCGCTTCGACGCCGAGATCCGCGCCTTCCTGGCCTGAGGGCATCCTGGCACGCACCGTGGCGGTGCGCATCCGGTACCTGGACCGGGCAAGAGTGAAATAGTTCACAGTACGAACATATTCACGGAACGGTAATCAAAAGTCTCTTGCAGTGCATACAGTATAGGGTATTGTATTGTTCGTAGGACAAACGATATGCAAGTCCCTGTTTGGTTGCATCGCAAGGAGCATTGGTATGATCGAGCTGAATTTCAAACCCGCCAGCGCCGCCGGCTTCGCCGGCGACAAGTCGGCGGGCATCACGACTCTTGACGCTCCTCCCCCGGCCACGACCAGCGCTCGCGCGGACGCGTCGGCACGGCGGCGGCGGCGCCTGAACGCCACGCGCTTTACGCTCGAGGATACGGGTTTCCGGCTGTTCCGCGTTTACTAGCGCCAGCAGCCGCTGGAATCGGCGGGTGTACGCACACCCTGGTCGTTGATCGTGAAGGTCAGGCAGGCTGCCGTATCCGAGGTCTGCGTGCCGGTGGCGACCGCCTGCACCGTGCAGGTGGTCGCCGTCACCGCAGTCAAGCTGACCGTGTAATGCCCGCCTGGCGTCACGCCAGCCGCGTCGAGGGCGGCACCCAGGCCGGCCGGCGGAGCGGCTATCGCGGTCGCCAGGCGCTGCGCGTACTGGTTGTTCTGCAGGAAGAATTTTTCCTGTGAAGCCTGGATCGACAGCGGCGCCAGCTGCGCCTCGGTGCGGTCGGCGCAGAACGCAGGCGCGGAAACACGTCACCGCGATGGTGGTCAGGATAGACACCACCACGTCCGAGAGACAGGTGACGCCGCCACCGGCAGCGGCGCCACCATTGGCGCACTTCGCGCCGCGCGGAAACAGGCAGGCAGTGTCCGGAGCGATCCCACCCTGCCGCCGAACCTGGCTCTCGCGTCCAGACTCGCTGAGGGCCTGCCTTAACGGTGGCAACGGCGTCCGTTTGTCCCTTTTTTGCTGAATTCCGTGGAGACCGCCGCTTTCGGCAACGGCCTGGCGCCGTCGCTGGTCGACGGCTCATTCGAGCGCCTGTCTTATTCTGCCACCGACCCCTGGCGCCTCAATCTTTCCACT
>JANXYA010000065.1 GCA_025350345.1 Gammaproteobacteria bacterium | reverse complement strand
GGCGGATGGCTTTGCCTACGCCCGCCGGCTCGATCGCCGCCAGGACGTCCCCGCCGTAATCGCCGAGTTCCTTGCCTTCAAGGGCCCGGCCTTCCTCGAGGTGATCATCGACCCGGACGCGGGCGTGTATCCGATGGTCGGCCCTGGGCAGGGGTACGATGCGATGATCACGGGGGAATTCATTCCCTCGCGCGATCCGCAGGAAGCGGGCGCCATCGATCCGTCGAGCATGTTCTGACGCACTACCCGGTGGAGTCGGCGGCATGAGAATGAGCAGTCATCCGGATGTGCAGGCCTCGCCGCAGGACGTGTCCGGCTATGAACACGTCTCGCAGCCGGTGGCCCAGTTCCCGCTGTTCCTGCGTCGCCAGCTGCGCAGCATCGCCATCGGGCTGGTGTTCATCGTCGTGGCGCTGGTGGCGGGGATGATCGGTTACCACGAGCTGGTCGGGCTGTCCTGGGTCGATTCCTACGAGAACGCGGCGATGATTCTCTCCGGCATGGGTCCGTTGAGCTCCCCGGCCACGACGGCGGGCAAGATCTTCGCCGGCAGCTACGCCCTGTTCTCAGGTATTGCGGTGCTGGCGATCGCCGGCGTGATCGCCGCGCCCCTGGTGCACCGCTTCCTGCATCGCATGCACGCCGATACCGGAGGGCGTACTTGAGGGCGGCGGCGCGGCTGGCCCGCAGTTACTTCAATTGCCGCTTCGGGCAGCTCCACGTGCACCAGGCGATACCCCCGGGCGGCGGGTTCGACGAGGCGACGGCGCTGCTGTGCGTCCCCGGCGCGCGCGGCGATGGCCGCTTCTTCCATGCGCTGCTGGGACCCCTCGGTGCCGAGCGCTCGATCTACGCCGCGGACCTGCCCGGCTGCGGGGGTTCCGACGCGCCGGCCGGCGCGGGCCCAACGCCTGAGCAGAATGCGCTGGCGCTGGCCGATCTGCTCGATACGCTGCACCAGCGGCGCGTCGACGTGCTCGCGCACGGGGCAGGGGCGGACACGGCCCTCGCACTGGCCGGGCTGCGGGAAGGCGCGCTGCTGCGGCGGGTGGTGCTGTCCGCTGCCGCAGCGCCGGCGCTGCAGCGCGCAGGCACGCTCGGACTGGATTTTCGCGAGTGCCCGCTCGCCGCGGCCGACGCCGAGGCCATGGACGCCGCGAGCGTCGCGCTGCGCTTGCCGGAGCTGATCGGGTTTCTGGGGTCCGCCGGCGGCAGGTCCTAGCGGAGTACTGCAGATGAGCGACGATTATCTACAACGCATCCTGCAGGCCAAGGTCTACGACGTGGCGATCGAGTCCCCGCTCGATCACGCGCCGCGCCTGTCGCGCCGGCTCGGACACGAGGTGCGATTGAAGCGCGAGGACCTGCAGCCCGTGTTCTCCTTCAAGCTGCGTGGCGCCTACAACAAGCTCGCGCATCTGGGCGCGACGGCAGCCGCGCGCGGCGTGATCTGCGCCTCGGCCGGCAACCACGGGCAGGGCGTGGCGCTGGCGGCGCAACGGCGCCGGCTGCGTGCCCTGATCGTGATGCCGCAGACGACGCCGGCCATCAAGATCCAGGCGGTCGCGAGCCTTGGCGGGGAGGTCATCCTGCACGGGGAAGTCTACGACGCGGCCTACGAGCATGCGGCGGTGCTGGCCCGCGACCAGGGCCTGGCCTTCGTGCATCCCTTCGACGACCCGGACGTGATCGCCGGCCAGGGCACGATCGGCATGGAGATCGCCCGCCAGACGGGCGGGGAGCTCGACGCAATCTTCGTGCCGGTGGGCGGGGGCGGGCTGATCGCCGGCATTGCCGCCTTCGTCAAGCAACTCTACCCGCGCGTGCGCATCGTCGGCGTCGAGCCCACCGACGCGGCCGCCATGTTTGAATCGCTCCGCGCCGGCCAGCGCGTCACGCTCGATCGGGTCGGCCTGTTCGCCGACGGCGTCGCGGTGCGGCGCGTCGGGGAGGAGACCTTTGCGCTGGCGCGCCGCTATGTCGATGAGGTGCTGCTGGTCGACACCGACGAGATCTGCGCCGCGATCCAGGATGTGTTCGAGGACACGCGCGCCATACTCGAGCCGGGCGGCGCCCTCGCGGTCGCCGGACTGAAGCGCTACATCGCCCGCGGTGCGCCCGCCGGCCAGCGTTACGTGGCGATCTGCAGCGGCGCCAACATGAATTTCGACCGCCTGCGGCACATCGCCGAGCGTGCCGACATCGGCGCCGGCCGCGAGGTGCTGCTGGCCGTGGACATTCCCGAGCAGCCCGGGAGTTTTCTCAAGTTCTGCGGAGCGCTCGGCCAGCACAGCGTCACGGAGTTCAACTACCGCTACCAGGGGGCGGAACGCGCCCGCCTGTTCGTGGGTTTCGGGCTGGATGCGGGCAAGGAAGACGCCGGCGCCGTGATCGCGCGGCTCCGTGCGGCCGGTTACGGGGTGGTCGACATGAGCGCCAATGAAATGGCAAAGCTCCACGTGCGCTTCATGATCGGCGGTGTCGGTCGTGAACTGACCGATGAACTGGTGTTCCGCTTCGAGTTCCCGGAGCGCCCCGGTGCGCTGCTGCGCTTCCTGCAGGCGGTGGGCACGGCCTGGAACATTTCCCTGTTCCACTATCGCAACCATGGCTCGGACTACGGCCGGGTGCTCGCCGGCATCCAGGTGCCGAAGGCGGATCGCAGCGAATTCCTCGGCCATCTGCAGGCCCTCGGTTATCCGTATACCGAAGAAACGGCCAACCCCGCCTACCGCACCTTCCTGGCCGGCTGAGGCCGGCGCCGCAGCGCTCACCGCCCCGGCCCCGGTCGCGCTTGCGCTTTAACTGTATATCCGTACAGTAGTGCGATGGAACGCGCACTCAAGGGTCGTGGCGCCAGCGGCAATCCACCGGGGCGCTTCGCCCGCCTGGTCGATGAATCGCTCGACGATGGCTGGTACCAGGACTCGGTGCCCGATTCCATCGCCACCGAGGTGCGGCCGGAAGCGGCCCGCTCGGTCATCACCCGCAACGAATCGCCCGATATCCCCTTTGAACAGTCCATCAATCCCTACCGGGGCTGCGAGCATGGCTGCGTCTACTGCTACGCCCGCCCCAGCCACGCCTACGTCGATCTGTCGCCGGGCATCGACTTCGAGACCAAGCTGTTCTACAAGGCCGACGCCGCGCGCCTGTTGCGCGCCGAACTCGCGCGCAGCGGCTACCGTTGCCAGCCCATCATGCTGGGGGCCAACACCGATCCCTACCAGCCCGTCGAGAAGCGACTGCGCGTCACGCGCTCCATCCTCGAGGTGCTGCTGCAGGCCCGCCATCCGGTCATGGTCATCACCAAGGGCACGCTGATCCTGCGCGATCTGGACCTGCTCAAGGCACTGGCGCAGCAGCAGCTGGCGCGGGTGATCGTGAGCCTGACGACCCTCGATGTTGAGCTCAAGCGCACGCTGGAGCCGCGCGCCGCCTCCCCGCAAGGGAGATTGCGCGTGATCAGCGCGCTTGCGCAGGCGGGGGTGCCGGTGGGTGTGCTGACCGCGCCGATGATCCCGGCGGTGAACGACGCCGAGCTCGAGGCCTTGCTCGAAGCAGCGGCCCAGGCCGGCGCGCGCAGCGCCGGATACGTCCTGCTGCGCCTGCCCCATGAGGTGCGGCAGCTGTTTCGCGTCTGGCTCGAGCAGCAGCTGCCGTTGCGGGCGGCGCATGTGATGTCGCTGATCCAGCAGGCACGCGGCGGGCGCGACAACGATCCGCGCTTCGGTGCGCGCATGCGCGGGGAAGGGCCGTGGGCGGCGATGCTGCGCGCGCGCTTCCTGCTGGCCTGCCGGCGCCTCGGCCTGAACAGCACGCGCACTGCCGAACTCGACACGCGGGCCTTCCGGCCGCCGGGCGGCAGCGGGCAACTCGAGCTGCTGCTGCAGGAATGAGCCGGCACTTAGGCAAAGGCCTGCGGCGCGGGTTAAGCTCTTCGGGATATGCAGTCGGGAACTCCGCGGGTAGCCCTCATCGCCGGTGCCAGCGGCATGGTGGGCGAGGCCCTGGTGCGTGCACTCATCGCGGGCGGTGAATATGCGCGTGTGATCGCGCTCACGCGGCGGCCGCTGGCGTTCGAATTCCCACGGCTGGCCAACCGCATCATCCGCTTCGAGACCATGGAAGAGCAGATGCGCACCGTGGTCTGCGAGGACGCCTTCTGCTGCCTGGGCACGACGCGGCGCGCCGCCGGTTCGGCGGCGGCGTTTCGCGCCGTCGATCACGACCTGGTGCTGCGCTTCGCGCGCTGCGCGCAGAAAGCCGGTGCCAGGACCATGGTCGCGGTCTCCTCGATTGGTGCGGCGCCCGAGTCTCCCAACCTGTACCTGCGGGTGAAAGGCGAGACCGAGCTGGCGCTCGATGCGCTCCGGTTCCGCTCGCTCCATCTCATGAAACCCTCGCTCCTGCTCGGCTCGCGTTCCCAGTGGCGCGCGGGCGAAGTGCTGGGCGGGCTGCTGGCACCGCTCCTCAATCCACTGCTGCTCGGCCGCTATGCCCAGTGGCGGGCGATCAAGGCGAGCACGGTGGCAGCCGCCATGCGCTCCGCTGCCCTGAGCGGGCGGGCCGGCACCAATCGGCTCACGTGGCGGGCGATGCAGTCGCTGGCCAGTACGGGGAAGTGGCCGGCGCGACTGTGACCGGCGTCCCATCCACGGGACAAGGCGCCCGCCAATTGTGATCTGGCACGCATTGGTGGCAGCGCGACTTTCGTTAAATTGGCCCAGGTTTTTCAGGCTCATGCGAATCCATGCCGCTAGACTTTGGTGCCCGTCCACGGTCGATGACCTGGCGATTGTCGCTGGCCATGGCGTTGCTGGCGGCTGCGATCCTGCTGGTGGGCGCCATGAGCGTGGTCCGCACGCTGCGCGCCGCCGCCGAGCACCAGTCCGCCACGGTCGAAGGCGAATTGAGCCGCACCTTCGCGCGCGAACTGCGCGTTCGGCTCGGCGTCGCTGAGTCCATCGTCCAGCTGCTGACCAGCGACGACGCCGGGTTCGGGGGCGCGGACCTGCGCCAGCGCATCCAGCATTCCGAAGTCGTTCGCGGCGTGGTGCTCACCGCGCCGACCAGCGAATCCGGGCCGGTCGCGCTCAACGTGGCAGAACGCATGGCCCTGCGTGCCGGGCAATCGCTGCTCCGTACCGCAACGCGCCGCAGCGCGGGGGTGCCCGTGTATCTCGTGCGCCCGGTGCGCGTAGGCATCAACCCGGCGATTGCCTTCTTCGAGCTCTCCCCCGACTGGCTGTGGCAGGGACTGGACAATACCGCGCGCCCGCAGGCCTCCCTGGCGGTCATCGATGGCGCCGGGGTGTTGCTGCGCGTGAACGGCGAGCTGTCTGCGGACCTGTTGTCCATGTTCACGCGCGAATACCTGTCCACGCCTGCGCCGGGAGAGGATGAGAGCGCCCGCTCCTGGAGTGTCGCCCGGCAGGAATGGCGCGGGTCGGTCACCCCGCTGCTGCCCGCCGAGGCGCACCTGAATGCGAACCGCTGGACGGTGATTTCCTTTGGCCCGGTGGCGGACGGCCTGGCGGCCTGGGCGCAGGTGGCCGGGCTCCTGCCGCTGCTGGCGCTGCTGAGCGCGGCGCTCATCCTGGTCATTTGCCTGTGGTTCCGCGCGCGCTGGGAGCGCGTGCTCGAGGAACTGGGCACCTCGCTCCACGAGCTCTCGCGCGGCGAATATCGGCGCGTGGACATCGAGCATGCGCGCGACACGCCGCGCGCGACGGCCTCGGGCTTCAATCGAACCATTGCGGTGCTCGAGGACCGGATGCGGGCCATGGCCAGCCTCAATCAGATCGACCGGATGCTGCTGGAGTCCGCCGATCTCGAGTCCTGCCTGGATGGCCTGCTCGATCGCGTCTGCAGCATCACCGGGAGCGATGCCGCCATGCTGGCACTGCTCGATCCGGACGCCAGCGATCACGGTCGCGCCTACGTGGCAGCCGGCGGCGAGCATGCGCCCGTCAGCCGCATCAGCCTCGACGCGCTGATGCTCTCGGAGCTGTGCCAGGAGCGCTCCGGCCTGACCGTGCTGCGCTTCGAGGCGGGACGCCACGGCGTGCTCCTGCCGCTGCACGAATCCGGCAGCGAATTTTTCTGGGTCTGGCCGGTGCTGTCACAGGAGATACTCGTGGCCGTGCTGGCCGTGGGCTACCGCACCGCGCCCGAGGTGGCCGCCGAGCTCGCCGGCTATGGCACCGAATGCGCCTCGCGCATTGGCGTGGCCCTGTCCAACAGTGCGCGCGGCGAGCAGCTGTACCGCCAGGCGCACTTCGATCCGCTGACCTCGCTCCCCAACCGGTTGCTGTTCCGCGACCGCCTGTCCCAGGAGCTGGCCAGCGCCGCGGAGGGCCGGCAGCGTGGCGCGCTGCTGTACGTCGACCTCGATCATTTCAAGAAGGTCAACGACACTGTCGGCCACGACGCGGGCGACCAGATGCTGCAGGTGGTCGCGCAGCGGCTCCGCGCCTGCGTCAAGGAAGGCGACACGGTGGCACGCCTCGGGGGCGATGAGTTCACGATCATCCTGCGGGGTGTCGACACGGCCGAAGGTGCGCAGCGAGTCGGCGCGCGCATCATCGACACCATGCAGGAGGCGGTCAATATCGGCGGCCGCGATCACTTCGTGCGCGCCAGCATTGGCATCACGATGTTTCCGGACGATGGCACGGAGCTCGATGAGCTGATGCGCAACGCCGACCTGGCGATGTACCGGGCCAAGGAGGACGGCCGCTCGCGCGTCGTGTTCTACGATCGGGCCATGCAGCACATGCCGGCCCTGGCCGCGGAGAGCGGGCTGTACCGCGCCCTGCAGCGGCGCGAGTTCGCGCTCTACTACCAGCCGCAGTACGCGCTCCACGACGGCTCGCTGGCCGGGCTCGAGGCGCTGCTGCGCTGGCAGCCGCCCCGCGAGGCGATGCGTTATCCGGGCGAGTTCGTGCCGGCTGCCGAGCAGAGCGGACTGATCGTGGACATCGGTGCTTGGGTACTGGAGGCCGCCTGCACGCAGCTGGCCGAGTGGCAGGCCGCCGGCATCGCACCGCCGCGCCTGGCGCTAAATGTCTCCGTGCACCAGCTGCGGCAAGCTGATTTTCCCAAGCTGGTGCGCAGCGCCCTGGAACGCAATGGCATCGCGCCGGATATGCTGGAAATCGAGCTGACGGAATCGGTGTTTGCCGACGAGGAAGGGCGCGCAGCGCTGCAGCGCCTGGCAGCGCTCGGCGTGCGCCTCTCGCTCGATGACTTCGGCACGGGCTATTCCTCGCTCGGTTACCTGCGCGTGCACCCGGTGCAGGCGATCAAGATTGATCGCTCCTTCATCGAGGAAGTGGCGCACAACATCACGGCGGCGACGCTGGCCGAGACCATGATCACGATGGCGCACGCGCTCGGCAAGCAGGTGGTCGCCGAGGGCGTGGAAACCATGGACCAGCTGGAATTCCTGCAGCAGCGCGGCTGTGACTATGCACAGGGATTCTTCTTCGCGCGCCCCGCCGCAGTGGCGGATATCACGGCGCTCCTGCGCGGGCGCCAGGCCGCCTCCATTCCCGCACTGCGCGTCGCGGTCTGATTTGACAGAACCGTGAGCGCAATCAGCGCTCTACGGTAGATGTGACCGGTATCTCCATCGCACCACTTGACCCGCCGCGTCACCGTGCCAAACTGCGTCACGTTTCAGTGTGATGCAAACCTGTTGCAAGACAGGGACGCAAAGCCTCCGGTCCCTTATGGCATTGAGGGATAGCGGGGTTGCCACCGAAGGCGAGAGCCGGTGGCCTTGAGGGCCAGAGCTTCCCCGCCATCCGTGTCATCCCCGTTAATCGAACGCAGGCTTCGGAAGTGGAGCGGCAGCGGGGTAAATTCTAGATGCAGCAGGCTAGTGGTTTGATCGGCAGTTCGGACTCTGCCGCCGGCAATGCACTGCCGCCCGCCGCTGCTGTTTCTTACGTCATCAACCTCTGCGCTTCCACCACTCCGGCCGGTCTCGAACAGCCGAACGACCCTGCTCTGAAGCAGTTCAGGTTCTTTGTCTCGCGCCGTCGCGAGGAGGGCCGCGAGCGCTTCCGCCTGCACATGGGCTATTTCGCCAGCCAGGAGGCTGCCGAGCAGATGCTGGCCGCCGTTCGGGATGTGTACCCGGCCGCCTGGGCCGGCGTGGCGCCCGGGCAGAAGCTGCGCGCCCGCTCGGCCGCTGAGCCGGCTGCGACGCAAACCGTGGCCGTGCCCAGCGTGTCGTTGCCCGCCGCCGAGTCCTTGTCCGCCACCGCATCGTTCCCTGTCGTGGTCCCGGCGAATGCCGCGACGCCGGCCGCTGCTCCACCGCCCGCTGCTGCTCCTGCCGCAGTGAAGCTGGAGCTGGTGCCGGAAAGGCCGCGCGCCACGACCGAGGCGGCGGACGACAGCGGCGCCGCGGAGCGCTCGTTGAGCAACGTCCGCGCGGCGATCGATTCGCTCGGCGATGCGCCGCAGGAGCCTGCGCCGCCCGCCGCTCGCCCGGCCCTGGATGGCAAGGCCGTGTTGCGCCTGCTGGAATCCGCGCGCCCGGCACCTGCGGCCAGGGTGGCGCCCATGGCCGAGCCCGCGCCCCGCGCGGAGCCCAAGCCCAGTGCCAAACCCGCGCCCAGCGCCGAGCCCGCATCCCGCGCGCCGCTTCCGCCCCGCACATCGCCTGCGCCCGGCGCACAGCCGACGCGCCGCGCACCGGCGGCGCCCGCCAACGAGCTGGTGGCCTACGCCGTGCAACTGCGCTGGTCGGTGCAGGCGATCGACCTGAGCCAGGTGCCGCAGCTGGCGATTTTCGCCGCCTACACGCTGTATGGAGTCGAGGGCAATCGCGACGGCCGTCGCTGGTACGGGCTGCGGCTGGGATTTTTCACCGA
>JANXYA010000054.1 GCA_025350345.1 Gammaproteobacteria bacterium | reverse complement strand
AAAGTCGTAGCCATACTCTAGGAACTCGCTAAGAGGTGATGGCCGGCGCGCTGCACGGCAAAGACCCACAGTGGCGAAAGAGCCGGAAAATTGCACGACGCAACAGACGCGATTGCCGCAGTCGCGGCTAATCAATCTGCTCCAACGCAATGGCGGTTCCCAGCTTCTCGCCATCGGTGGACACGATTGTCAATCGCGCATCGTTGAAGTAGCTTGCTGCATCTTGCACCCGCTGCGCATTCTTGCACAATGTTGCCTGGGCCGGGTGTTACCCGGGCTTGCAGCGGCCGTAATTTGATGTTGGACATACCAGGTCAACCGGAAATCGACAAGGCTACACTGGTAGGTGGCTGCGTGCGGCTGCCCCTGGCAGTTGATGGCGAGCGGCTGCGGCAGGACGTCGACGGATTGCCCTCATCGGTCTGGGGCACTCGCGGCGGTCGTGTCGGCCACGTAAAGCTGGCCGAGGCAATTTTCCTGCGCGGCTACGCTCCAGCGGAGGGCGATAAGCCGGTCGATGACAGGCCGGCGCTACACTACCTGCCTTACGTGCGCGAGATCATTGGCGCGCTGATTCCGGCCCCACCGCTGCGCTGTCTGCTGGCGCGCCTGCCCGCGGGCGCGGTTGTCGGCATGCATGTGGATAGCGCGCCCTATTTTTCCAAGACCCTGCGCTTGCACATAGCGGTGACGACCCATCCGGGCGCATGGATGCTGGCGGGCGGACTCGTCTACCACATGGGCCTGGGCGAGATCTGGGTTCTGAACAACAGCGGCATGCACGGCGTCTGGAACGCGGATGACGCGCTCTCCCGCACCCACCTGATCTGCGATTTTCTGCCGACCCCTGAGCTGCTGGCGTTGCTGGCGCGCGGTGAGCGGGGGCTGGGGCATTCAGACCCCTCGATCGAGGACCATATCCGCAAGGCGACCGCACAGCGGTTATGACAGGGAATCGGGCTGGCGATTTGCCGGGACAGTTGCGCCACCCGGCTGCTACGATTATCGTGTTCACCTTGCAAACGAAGAGGTTGCCCATGCGTGCCCCGAGTACCCACTTGTACCTGCTGACCTTCCCCCTGCTCATCGCGGCGTGCGCTTCCACGCCGCCTCCAGCCGCGGCGCCCGCGGCAGCAGATGCCGGCCGCTATGTCGCGCCCGTAGACAAATTGACCGGGGACCAGATCGTTGCGCTGCAGCGGCAGGGGTACAAATTGGTGAACAGCAATGGCGAGACTCTGTTCTGCATTACCGAGCCCAAGACCGGTTCGCACCTGGGGCACGAAAATATCTGCCTGACTGAACGGGAAATGGTAACCCTGCGCGAGCGTACCGAGCGCAACCTCCAGAACATCGAGATGCAGATACCGCCCAGGTCAGGGAACTGATTTAATTCCGGGCGGACCCGGCCGGGCCTCACAAGCACCACCGGATGATCACGACCAGCCGCCTGGTATTTCTGCATTTGCACAAGTCTGGCGGCACATTCGTCAACGAATGCCTGCTGCGCTTCCTGCCCGACGCGCGCCAGATCGGCTACCACCTGCCGCGGAGCATGATTCCGCCTGAGGCCGCGGGTTTGCCGATCCTGGGTTTCGTGCGCAATCCCTGGAGCTACTACGTCTCCTGGTATTCGTTCCAGCGGCAGCAGACCAATCCGAATTTCCTGTACCGCATCCTCAGCGATGACGGCCGCCTGGATTTTGCCGAGACATTGCGCAACATGCTTGATCTCGGCGCCGGCAGTATTCGCCTCGAACTGATCCTGCGTGCGCTGCCGTCAGGCTACAGCAATCAGGGACTGAATCTGCCCGCCTCCGCCCTGGCGCCCATTCGTGACACCCGGCTGGGTTTCTACAGCTACCTCTACCGCTACCTGTACGGCGGCGTCGGCGATTCGGTGCGCATCGGGCGCATGGAGCAATTGCGGGACGAACTGCCCGCGCTGCTGACCGCAGCGGGCCAGCCGCCGACCGAAGAGATGAGCGAGTTCATCGCCGCTGCGGCGCCGCGCAACACCTCGCAACACGATCTGTACGCGCACTACTACAGCGACAAGCTGCGCGAACTGGTGGCCGAGCGCGATGCCGAAGTCATCGGGAACCATGACTACCGCTTCAATTAGCGGGTGATTGCGGCTGTCCCGGTTCGGTGTTGGCACTGGCCGGCACCGGCGCCGACGCTGGCGGTTCGATGACCTGGAAAATCGGCCCACCACTGTAGGTAAACACCAGTTTGCGCTCCTTGGGCAGGACCAGAATGCGATGGGAGCGAAAGAAATCGGCGCCTATCATCATCTCAACCAGTCCCTCTACGGGCCGCGCGAGCCGGGAACCGGTCGGCGACTGGGTATCCGACTCGAATAGGTCGGCGATTCGCAACTTGACGTTGTGCACGAGCTCGTCGCCGAGTCCGAATGTAGTGAACGTGCCCGTCCAGTAGTCGATGGGAGACCCTGCAATACCCACCAGTGTCCCCGCGGGTTTGCCTGCATCCCTGCTTGGATCGACGCCCGCCTCCCTCGCGACCGATCTGGAGATGGCTGACGTCGTAGCGCCCGTATCAAGGATCGCGTCCACATGCTTGCCGTTGAGGAGCACAACGGTCTGGATACTCGGTTGGCCGAATTTAGGTTGGCTGAGTTCGGCCAGCGAATACTGGTTACTCCAGTAAGCGAGCTGGTCGGGCTGGCAGTCCTTCGGTCGCATCAGGCGGATTGCACCATGGCCAAGGTCAAATTCCGTAGCGAAGTGCGAAAAGAAATCCTGACCAAGTATGAGATCGGCTTCGTGCGCGCGCGGATTGGCGCGGCCTGTCACTACAGCCAACTCCATGTTCTTGTCAGTAAACGGCCCAATCGTGATGTATTTGACCTCCACAGAGCGCATGAGCGATTTCCCGCCGACGCCGTATACCTCGACGCGCGGCACCGCGCTCATCCGGAGGTCGAGCGCGTTGGCAGCCTCCTCGCGCAGGAAGCTGAAACTGCTGCCGGTGTCCACGAGGATGCTGATGTTGTGACCATTGATCTGACCATCGAGCAGCGGTCGGTTGCCATCGAAGCGGACGTGCAGTTCCGCGACTTGGACAATCTGGCAGGCTGCCATGAGCGGTGGCGTGCCCAGCAGGTACAGCACCAGCCCGGACAGGCAACGCACGCGCCGGGTGAGGCATCGCCGGTCAATTCTTGCGACAAATCTCATGGCAGCATCCCCCGATGCGTCCGCTCCACTACCCGGCCGCACCATTGCTCGCCTCGACGAATAAAGAATAATACTTCTTGCCATAAGTCGCGCGTGCCACGGCGCTCACGTCATCGACGCGCAGGGCGGGGTGCTCGCTGGCCATGTAGCCAGACTGCACCACGCCGGTAAAGCCGCAATCGCCGAGCGCGCGGCTCAGGGTTTCAAAGTCGTAGCCGTACTTGTGCGATTCGAACAGGAAGGCCGGCTCCGGGCCCGCGCCGGCGTAGGCAAGGAAATCTTCCAGGCGCGTCGGGTCGGCGGGCCACCAGGGCCAGGTTTCGCGGCGGCTGCCGAAGAATTCCCGGTCGTTTTCGAGATAGGCCGCGATGCATTTCTCGACATCAGGTACGACCACACGGATCACGCCGCCGGGTGCCAGGACGCGCCGCGCTTCGGCGAGGAATGGCTTGACGTCGCGGGGATAATAGAGATGCTCGAGCAGGTGCGATACGAATACGAGACTTGCGGAGCCGTCGGCAAACGGAAGCCCGCGCAGTACGTTCAGTGCCAGCGGCGCCGGGTGCACGTCGATGTTGATCCAGCCCGCGAGGTGGCCCTTGCCGCACCCGATGTGAAGCTTCAGTCCGCGGGAGCTCGTGTCGACGTTCAGGGCTCGCAGTTGCGCCGCCAGGCCCGCTTCGCGCTGCGCTTGCAGCTCCTTGCGCAAACCATCCGTGGCCGCCAGCAGCGCCAGCAGTCGCTTCTCGACGCCGATGCCGGTCATGCGCTCGAGTTCGGCCTCGGCCGCCGGGCCCACGCCCTGCAAGTCGCACGCGACATCGTAGATGTTCCTGGCCAGCGCCCGCAGGTGGT
>JANXYA010000039.1 GCA_025350345.1 Gammaproteobacteria bacterium | reverse complement strand
GTGGAAGTAGTATTCGATGGCATTCGCCATCTATCGCCGCCTATCGCCATAAAACGAAACTTTCTGACGGTATTTCGGGGTTCACTTCGCCGCGCATCGGATCAATCTCCGCGTCCACTCACTGCACGCGATTTTACTCGGATATCTTCCATCCATGTCTTTTGCATCAAGCTGCTAGAGGCGGAAGTGTTCGCGCAATCGCGCCAGCAGGCGCCGCTGCGCGCGCGCGTCGGCGGTGGCGATGAAGATCGTGTCGTCGCCGGAAATGGTGCCCACCACCTCGGGCCACTCCGCCTTGTCGAGCGCAACCGCGACACTCTGGGCCGAGCCGGTGCTGGTGCGCAGCACCATGAGGGAGGTGCCGGCCGGGCGCGCCGAGCGGACGAACTGCGAGAGGCTCCCGAAGTTGCCCTGCGCGTGCGCGATCTCGGGCGCAGGCGGCAAATAGCGGCCGCTGGCCTTGAGCACGCCCAGCTCGCGCAGGTCACGGCTGACCGAGGACTGCGTGACGGCGAAGCCGCGCTTCTTCAGCAGCTGCGTCAGCTCCGCCTGCCGGCGCACGATGCCGCTGCCGAGGATAGCCAGTATCGCGTCGCGCCGAGCGTGCTGGTGGTGGTCGGTCAGCATGGGAGCATGTGCATAAACATGCGCGTATTGTGCATAATTATGCATCGACGTCAAGGACCCGCCCCGCCGCCAGGCCGGCCCTTGACATGCGGGCCCCTGATCATTCTCATTCCCTCCCGGATCCAGGAGGAAGAGCCATGACCACCAGGCACAAAGTCGTTTCGCACGAGCAGTGGCTGCAGGCCAGGCAGGCGCTGCTGGTCAGGGAGAAGGCCTTTACGCGCGAGCGCGAGGCGCTCAGCCAGGCGCGCCGCGATCTGCCCTGGGAACAGGTGAGCACCGAGTACTGCTTCGAGGGCCCAGGCGGCACCGAGTCGCTGCCGGACCTGTTCGCCGGCCGCAGCCAGCTCATCGTGTATCACTTCATGTTCGCCCCGGAATGGGACGCGGGCTGCAAGCACTGCTCGTTCTGGGCCGATAATTTTGACCCCATCGTCGTGCACCTGCAGCAGCGTGACACGACCATGCTGGCAATCTCGCGCGCGCCCTACGCCAAGCTGGCGGCCTACAAGCGCCGGATGGGATGGCAGTTCAAGTGGGTGTCGTTGGGCCAGAATGCCTTCAACTTCGACTACCAGGTGTCCTTCAGCCCCGCGGAGCTGGCCAGCAAGCGCGTGTACTACAACTACGCCGTGCAGGATGCCGGACCGACGGATCGCGAGGGCGTGAGTGTCTTCTGCCGCGACGAGTCCGGCCAGGTCTTTCACACCTACTCCAGTTTCGCGCGCGGCATCGACATCCTCAACACCGCCTACCACTACCTGGACTTGGTGCCCAAGGGGCGCGACGAGCAGGGGCGCAACCAGCACTGGGTGAAGCGCCACGACGAATATGCCGGCGCCGGCGTTGCGCCTGCGGGCGGTACTGGCTAACGTAGGGCGGGTATTCGTGCGGCCCTGAAAGGGGCATGACGGCATCCCATGTACACGCTCTACTATTCCCCCGGCACCGCCAGCATGGCGGTGCACCTGGCGCTGCTCGAGACGGGCGCCCCCTATCAACTCGAGCTGGTGGATTTCTCCACTCGCCAGCAGCGCAGCGCGGAGTATCTGCGCCTCAATCCGCTGGGCCGGGTTCCGCTGCTGCTGATCGACGGGCAGCCCCACGTGGAATCGGGCGCGTTGCTGATGATGATTGCCGACCGGCACCCGCAGGCACGCCTGGCACCGCCGTTGGGCAGCGCCCAGCGCCTGGCCTGGTACCAGTGGATCGTCTACCTCAGCAATGCGCTGGGCGCGAGCTACCGCTACTGGTTTTATCCGCCCGATCTGGGCGCCAGTGAACATCCGGCCCCGGTGCGCGTCGCGCTCCAGGCGCGCATCGAGGCGGTGTGGACGCTGCTCGAGGCGCAGCTCTCGGCGAGCGGACCCTACCTGCTGGGCGATGAATTCTCCGCCGCCGACCTGCAGCTGATCATGTACATGCGCTGGTCGCGCAACATGCCGCGCCCGGCGCTCGAATGGCCCGCGCTGCGGCGCTTCGCTGCGCTCCTGCGCGCGCGCTCGAGCTGGCAGCGGCTCTGCGATATCGAGCAGCTCGGCGAGTGGCGCTCCTAGAGGGCGCGCCCCACCCGCGGATCCCGAAAAGACCGAGTGGCATCAGTCACTTAAAGCTCCCCCGGGCCGCCCAGTATTGCCAGTTGCTGCGCGCTAGTGGATATTCCTCTGCACTCAGGCGATGCCGCACGTGCCGTGCCGGCCCAATAACACCTTTAATCGCCTCTAAAGGGAGCCGCACTCATGAAGCCGGAAGAGGTACGAACCGTCGCCCAGGCGCGCGCCATTGTGGAGGAGCGCGGTCTGGAACACGTCAAGGTGGGCATCTTTGACAATGACGGGATCCTGCGCGGCAAGTACATCGACCGCGACAAGTTCTTCTCCGCCCTCGACAAGGGCATGGGCTTTTGCGACGTGGTGCTGGGCTGGGATTCGAACGACCAGCAGTACGACAACGTCAACTTCACCGGCTGGCACACGGCCTACCCCGACGCCTTCGTGCGGCTCCTGCCCGAGACCTGCCGGAGCCTGCCCTTCGAGGGCGACATGCTGCTGTTCCTGGGTGAGTTTGTCGGCAGGGCCGAGCAGGTCTGCCCGCGCGCGACGCTGCGGCGCGTGCTGAAACGCGCCGCGGACCTCGGTTACGGCGTCTCGGCAGCCGCGGAGTTCGAATTCTTCATCTTCAGCGAGACGCCGGACAGCGTGCGCGAGAAGGGTTATCGCGGTCTGAAGAACATGACGCCGGGCTACTTCGGCTATTCGCTGTTGCGCAGCTCGGTGCACAACGAGCTCTACCAGGCCCTGCTGCTGCAGTCCGCGCAGATGCGCACCCCCATCGAGGGCCTGCACACCGAGACCGGGCCGGGCGTGCTCGAGGCGGCGCTGCACTACTGCGAGGCGCTCGAGGCGGCCGATCGCGCCGCGCTCTTCAAGACTTTCACCAAGGTGCTGGCACAGCGTCGCGGCCTGATGGCGACCTTCATGGCGAAGTGGTCGCAGCAGATGCCGGGCCAGAGCGGCCACCTGCACATGTCGATGACGCGCAAGGACGGCACGCCGGTGTTCTACGACGAGCACAAGCCGCACACCATGTCGGACGAACTGCGCTGGTTCGTCGGCGGCCAGCAGGCGCTGATGCCGGAGCTCCTCGCCATGGTCGCCTGCACCGTGAACAGCTATTCGCGCCTGGTGCCGGGTTACTGGGCGCCGACGTCGGCGACTTGGGGAATCGAGAACCGCACGACCGCGCTGCGCGTCATTCGCGGCGGTCCATCGAGCCAGCGCGTCGAGTTTCGGATCGCCGCGGCGGACATCAATCCCTACATCGCACTATCCGCGGCGATTGGCGCCGGTCTTTGGGGCATCGAACATCATATCGAGCCGGATGCGCCCATCGTGGGCAACGCCTACGACCGCGAACATCCGCCCCACCGGCGTCTGCCCGCTACGCTATACGAGGCGGCTGAACGGCTCAGCGCATCCAAGGCGGCGCGAGCGATGTTTGGCGACGCATTCGTTGAGCACTACGCCGCAACCCGCCAATGGGAAGAGCGAGAATTCCGCAAGGCCGTCACCGACTGGGAACTTGCGCGATATTTCGAAATCATTTGAGTACCGCATGACTGCTACCCTTAAAACCATCAGTCCGGTCGATGGCCGCGTATACGTCGAACGGCCGCTCGAGACCGCCGACGGCATTGATCACGCACTGGACTTCGCCAAAACCGCGCAGGCGGCCTGGGCCGCCCTGCCTCTGGTGACACG
>JANXYA010000029.1 GCA_025350345.1 Gammaproteobacteria bacterium | reverse complement strand
CAAGGGTGACGAGGCTCCCGGCGGATTGGGCGCCGACCTCGAGTCACTCTCGCTCTGAACGGGCTGCCACACGTGCGCCAGGGTGGGGAGTTTGGATGAGCACAAGGCGGTGCTTGTCGACGCGGTGCTTGCAGCTCTTGCCGTGCGCCCCGCCGGTCATTACGTCGACGTCACCTTCGGCCGCGGCGGGCACAGCGCCGCCATCCTCGGCGCACTCGGGCCCGCGGGGCGCCTCCTCGCCATCGATCGCGACGCGGAGGCGATCGCGGCCGGCCATGCGCGCTTCGCATCGGAAGCGCGTCTTACGCTTGTGCATGGAGTCTTTGGCGAGCTGGCGGCGCTGCTGCGCCAGGCGCAGCCGCAAGTCGCCCTGTACGACGGAATCCTCATCGACTGTGGGGTTTCGTCGCCGCAACTCGACCAGGCGCAGCGCGGCTTCAGTTTTCAGCAGGACGGGCCGCTCGACATGCGCATGGATGCGGGGAGCGGCGCACCCGTCAGCGAGTGGCTCGCCAGCGCTGCGTTCGAGGAAATGCGCCACGTGATCGCCACCCTGGGTGAAGAACGCTACGCGCGGCGCATCGCCGCGGCGATCTGCAGCGCGCGGGAATCCGCTCCGCTCACGCGCACGCTCCAGCTCTCGCAGCTCATCGAGCGCGCGGTACCGGTGCGCGAGCCGGGCAAGCACGCCGCGACCCGCACTTTCCAGGCGCTGCGCATGTGGGTCAACGATGAACTAGGCCAGCTGCGCCGGGCGCTGGCGCAGTCCGTCGAAGTGCTGGCCGATGGCGGCCGGCTCGCCGTCATCAGCTTTCATTCGCTCGAAGACGGCGTGGTGCGCGATTTCCTGCGCGCGACTTCCAGCCTCGCACCGGCGCTGGCGCGACTGCCCTCGGTGCCCCCGGAACTGGCCCCGCCGTTCAAGTTGGTCGGCCGGAAGCTGCGCGCCCCGGCGGCGGAAGTGGCGGCGAATCCGCGCGCGCGCAGTGCGCTGCTGCGCGTGGCCGAACGCGTGCGCGCGGTGAGCGCATGAAGCCGCTCCCGCGCGCCCTCGTGTGGATCGGAGTTCCGGCGTTGTGGCTGGCCGTGCTCGTCTCCGCCACCGGTGCCATCTACTGCAAGCATCGGGCGCGCGAATTGTTCGTCGAGCAGGAGAAACTCAACAGCGGGCGCGATGAGCTCGAGGCCGAATGGGGCCGGCTGCAGATCGAGCAGAGCTTCTGGTCGACCTATGCCTACGTGGAAAATGTCGCCAGCACGCGCCTGCACATGCGCATCCCCGCCTCCAACGACATCAAGCTGCCGACGCCATGAAGCGAGCCAGCCCCGCGCGGCCGATCTCCTTTCGCGTCCGGCTGGTCGTGGCCTTCGGCCTGCTGCTGGCGGTCGGGGTGGCACTCGTCGGCCGCGCGGTGCAGTTGCAGCTCCTGCAGCACCAGTTCCTGGCCGGCGAGGGCGCCGAGCGCTTCATGCGCGTGGCCGCCATCAGCGCGCATCGCGGCAGCATCACGGACCGGTACGGCGAGCCGCTGGCGGTGAGCACGCCGGTCGATTCCGTCTGGGCCAATCCGCAGGACCTGGCCGGCAACACCGAGCAGCTGCAGCTGCTGGCGCGCGTCATGCACGTCGACCCCCTGGA
Source organism: Gammaproteobacteria bacterium (assembly GCA_025350345.1). Classification (GTDB taxonomy): domain Bacteria; phylum Pseudomonadota; class Gammaproteobacteria; order Steroidobacterales; family Steroidobacteraceae; genus FEN-1191. Next base: position 3,810 of record JANXYA010000029.1, on the reverse strand, counting down.
GCTGGTGCGTCGCGTCAGCGCCGCGCAGGACCGCAATTTCATCTACCTCACTCGCCAGCTCCAGCCCGCCGACGCCCGCAAGGTGCGGGAACTGAACATCAGCGGCGTGAACCTCAGTCGGGAGTACCGCCGTTATTACCCGGCGGGCGAGGTGAACGGGCATCTGGTGGGCTTCACCGATGTCGACGATACCGGGCAGGAGGGCGAGGAGCTGGCCTTCGATCACTGGCTGGGCGGTGAGGATGGCGCCAAGCGCGTCATCCAGGACAAGGATGGCAACAAGGTCGAGGATATCGAGAGCATCCGCGCCGTGCGGCCCGGCCGCGACCTGCAGTTGAGCATCGACCAGCGCCTGCAATACCTGGCCTACCGCGAGCTCAAGGCCGCCATTCGCGACAATCGCGCGGCCGCCGGCTCGGCGGTGATCATCGATGTGCGCACCGGCGAGGTGCTGGCGATGGTCAACCAGCCAGCGTACAACCCGAACGATCGCAACCAGCTCAACCCGGCGGCCTACCGCAATCGCGCGGCCACCGACCTGTTCGAGCCCGGCTCGAGCATCAAGCCCTTCTTCGTCGCCGCGGGCCTGGTTTCGGGCCGCTTCCAGCCTGACAGCATCATCGACACCAGCCCGGGCTGGGTGCAGGTCGGCACCTCGGTCATCACGGACGAGCACATGCTCGGTCCCATTGGGCTGGCGACGGTGCTGGCGAAATCCTCCAACGTCGGCATGGCGCGCCTGGCGCTCGCGCTCGAACCGAAGCAGATCTGGACCACGCTCAACGGCTTTGGCTTCGGGCAGGTGACGGGCAGCGCCTTTCCGGGCGAGTCGGCCGGGCAGCTCGCGAACTATTCGCACTGGCGCAGTGTCCTGATCGGCTCGATGTCGCACGGCTACGGCCTGTCGGTCACGCCGCTGCAGCTGGCGCGCGGCTATGCGACGCTGGGCGCGCTGGGACTGCGCCGGCAGGTTTCGCTCCTGCGCGTCGACGGTCCGGTGCCGGGTGAGCGCGTACTCGACGGCAGCGTGTGCGTGTCGCTGCTCCATCTGCTCGAATCGGTCGTCACGATGCCGGGCGGTACGGGCAAGCTGGCGGCGATCCCCGGCTACCGCGTCGCCGGCAAGACCGGCACGGCGTGGAAGGCGGAGAACGGCGGCTACTCGAAGAATCGCTACGTCGCGGTGTTCGGCGGCGTGGCGCCGGTGAGCAACCCGCGGCTCGCGGCGGTCGTGGTCATCGATGAGCCGAGCGCCGGCAAGTACTACGGCGGCGATGTCGCCGCACCGGTCTTTTCCGCCATCGTCGGCGGCGCCCTGCGATTGATGGGCATTGCACCCGATGAGCTGTCGACAGCCGGGAGCGGCGCGTCCGGCGATGGCAGTGCCGCGGCGCCGCCCCCGGCGCAGGTGGCGCTGCGATGAGCGCGCCCGGCGGTGAACACTGGCGGCCGCTCAAGGCCCTGCTCGGTGGCGGCATCGAGGTGCCCGAGGATGTCGAGGTTTCCGATCTGACGCTCGACAGCCGCGAGGTGCGCGCCGGCGCGGCCTTCCTCGCCTGCCGCGGACGCACGCGGCACGGACTTGATTTCGCGGCGGACGCGGTGGCCGCCGGGGCGCGCGCCGTGCTGTGGGAGCCCGCGCCGGGTGCCAGCGCCCCCGAGTTCGATCCGCCGGTGCTGGTCGTCGCGGTGCCTGACTTGAGCGCACAGGCCGGGTTCATCGCCGATCGATTTTTTGGCGCGCCCTCGGCGCGCCTGGCGATCAGCGGCATCACCGGCACGAATGGCAAGACCACCTGCGCCTGGCTCCTGGCCAGCGCAGTCAGCGCGCTGGGGCGGAGCTGCGCCTACCTGGGGACGCTCGGCAGCGGACTTCCGGGCCGGATCCGGCCGGGCCTGCACACCACGCCCGATGCGGTGACGCTGCAGCGCCGGCTCGCGCAACTGCGTGACGAGGGCGCACTGGCCGTGGCGATGGAAGTGTCCTCGCACGCCCTCGACCAGCAGCGCTGCGCCGGCGTGCGCTTCCAGGCCGCCGCCTTCACCAACCTGAGCCGCGAACACCTCGATTACCACGGCGACATGCAACGCTACGGGGTGGCCAAGAGCGCGCTGTTCGACTGGCCCACCCTCACCGTGCGGGTGATCAACATCGATGATCCGCTCGGAGTGACGCTGGCGGCACGATCGCCCCCGGGCGAGGGCCTGGTGCTGACGGGCCGGCGTTCCGATCCTTCCCAGTTCCAGCCCGGGGCGCACTTCGTGCGCGCCCTGCGCAGCGCGCTCGAGCCGCGCGGGCTGTGCATCGAGCTGAGCACGAGCTGGGGCGAGGCGATGCTGCGGAGCGAACTGCTGGGCGAGTTCAACGTCGATAACCTGCTCACGGTGCTGGGCGTGCTGCTCGCGACCGGCAGTACGCTCAAGGAGGCCTGCGGCGCGCTGGCCGAGTGCCGCGCGCCGCCCGGGCGCATGCAGCTGTCCGGCGGGAGCGGGCTGCCGCTCGCGATCGTGGACTACGCGCACACCCCGGACGCGCTCGAGAAGGCGCTGCGCGCCGCGCGCGCGCACTGCGCCGGGAAGCTGATCTGTGTGTTCGGCTGCGGCGGCGAGCGCGATCGCGGCAAGCGCGCCGAGATGGGCCGCATCGTCGAGTCGCTGGCCGATGCGCTGTACATCACGGACGACAATCCGCGCGGCGAAGATCCGCAGCGCATCGTCGAGGATATCCTCACCGGCCTGCTCGCTCCCGCGCGCGCCACGGTGCAGCACGATCGCGCCGCGGCGATCGCCGCCGCGCTCGCTGCGGCACAGCCCGGCGATGTGGTGCTGGTGGCCGGCAAGGGCCACGAGGACTACCAGCTCGTGGGCACGGAGCGGCGCTCATTCAGCGATCTGGCCCAGGTGCGCGCCGCGCTCGGCGTGCGGAGCGCGGCATGAAGCGCACGCTGGCAGTATTCGCCGCCTGTTGCGGCGGGCGCCTGCAGGGGGCGGACGCCGCCTTCACCGGGGTCGTGATCGACTCGCGCAAACTGGGTGTGGGCGATCTGTTCGTCGCGCTCCCCGGCACTCGCACCGACGGCCACGAATTTGTCGGCGCGGCCGCCGCCGCCGGCGCCGCCGGTGCGCTCGTCAGCAGAGGCGTGAGCACCGCACTCCCGCAGATCGTGGTGGCGGACGTGGCGCAGGCCCTGAGCAGCGCGGGCAGCGCCTGGCGCGCGGACTTCCGCGGCCCGCTCCTCGCCGTCGCCGGGAGCAACGGCAAGACCACGACCAAGGAAATGCTGGCGGCGATCCTGGGGCAGCGCGGCGAGTGCCTGGCCACCCGCGGCAATCTCAACAACCAGCTCGGCGTGCCGCTCACGCTCCTGCGCCTGCGCGATATCCACCGCAGCGCGGTCATCGAGCTGGGCGCCAATCGTGCCGGCGAGGTGGCGGAACTGACGGCACTGGCCCGCCCCGACATCGGATTGATCACCAATGCGGGAGCGGAGCACCTCGAGGGGTTCGGTGACCTGGACGGCGTGGCGCGCGCCGAGGGCGAGCTCGTCGCCGGCCTCGGGGCCGAGGGCGTGGCGATCATCAACGCCGATGATCCGTACGCGCCGCTGTGGCGCGGCATGACCCGGGCCCGGACCTTAAGCTTCGGCTTCGACGCGGGAGCGGACGTGCGCGCGAGCGAAGTGCGCCTCGACGCCGGCGCGGAAGGGTTCCTCACGCGCTTCACCCTGCACGGCTATGGCGGTGCGGTAGCGGTGGCCCTCGCCCTGGCAGGGCGCCACAACGTCTACAACGCGCTGGCCGCGGCGGCGG
>JANXYA010000405.1 GCA_025350345.1 Gammaproteobacteria bacterium | reverse complement strand
GGTAATCACGACGCATTTCATGGCTCAACTGCGCCAACTCCGGCCCGCTATCCAGATAGGACACACCCAAAATTGAAGCAGGATCGCCGTCAGCGGCTCTTTTCAGCAACCGCTTGATGGCCGCATCGTTGAAAATTCCCGATTTCGGATCCGGATGGCCGAATGTGAACCTCATCCCGTACCACCCGGCAACGGCGCGACCCGCAATGCGCGCCGGTTCAAATCTACCGCGCCGCACGCTGTCGATGGCGGCCTGCGCAAACTCGGAATTCTCGCTAAGGGGTATCAATCGCGCGACATGGACAAAGCGCGCCTTGCCGTCGAGGCCAATCAGCATCTCAAGGTCGAGCGTACCCTGATTCCCCGAGAGCAAGGCCCCCGAAGGATAAACAGGCGATGGCCTGCCAATGCTATGCGGTGGAGTTCCCTGGATTTCCTGCGAAGCAGCAGGCGGTGAAGCAGGCGGCCGCGCACGGCCTGCAGAATCGTATTCACACGCATCGAGCGCCGCGGTCAGGGAACGCCCCAGCTCGGTGTCGTGAACGGCCGAGAACGGCAGCTCCTTCTGCTTCCCGGCATCGGGTTTTCCAGTCGTGCCGTCCGTCGGAGCTGCGAAGCCCCTGGAGCCCGAAAGCAGGATCACTAGCACCCAAATGCAGCGACACCCACCCGAGTTCTGCACGCCACGCAGCATCGCTCCTCCCTATGCGGTACCGCCTACGGTCAGCGCATCCACCCGCAACGTGGGCTGGCCGACACCCACCGGCACGCTCTGCCCTTCCTTGCCGCAGGTGCCGACGCCGGCATCGAGCTTCAGGTCGTTCCCGACCATCACGACGCGGGTGAGCACATCGGGACCGTTGCCAATGAGCGTGGCGCCCTTGATAGGCGCGCCGATCTCGCCGTTCTCGATCAGGTAGCCCTCGCTCACGGAGAACACAAATTTTCCGGAGGTGATATCGACCTGCCCGCCCCCGAAGTTCACGGCGTAAATGCCGCGATCGACGGAACGGATGATTTCCTCGGGTACGTACGGCCCGGCCAGCATGTAGGTGTTGGTCATGCGCGGCATGGTGACGTGCGCAAAGGATTCACGGCGGCCGTTGCCCGTAGGCGCCACGCCCATCAGCCGCGCGTTGAGCCGGTCCTGCAGATACCCGCGCAGGATCCCGTCCTCGATCAGCATCGTGCACTGCGTGGGCGTGCCCTCATCGTCGATGTTGAGCGAGCCGCGGCGGCCCGCGAGCGTGCCGTCATCGACCACGGTGCAGCCGGGGCTGGCGACACGCTGGCCAATGCGCCCGCTGAAGGCGGAGGTGCCCTTGCGGTTGAAATCGCCCTCGAGCCCGTGGCCGATCGCCTCGTGCAGCAGAATGCCGGGCCAGCCGGGCCCGAGCACCACCGTCATCGTGCCGGCCGGTGCGTTGACGGCCTCGAGATTCACCAGCGCCTGGCGCACCGCCTCGCGCGCCAGTTCCAGCGGCCGATCCTCGCTCATCAGCTGGGCGAGCGTGTAGCGGCCACCGGCGCCCGCGTAGCCCTGTTCGCGGCGGCCATTCTGCTCGGCGATCACGGACACGTTCATGCGCACCAGCGGGCGCACGTCGGCGGCCAGCGTCCCATCGCTGGTGGCGACGAGAATGACCTCGTGGACCGCATGCACGCTGGCCATGACGCGCACGATGCGCGGGTCCATGCGGCGGGTCTCGCGATCGACGCGCTCGAGCCAGGCGACCTTCTGGTCATCGGCGAGGCTCAAAAGCGGGTCCACCGGCTGGTACAGCTGGTGCCCGTTGACGCGCCGCCAGGCCTGCACGGTGCCCGACCCGCCGCGCACGGCAATGGCACGCGCGGCACGCGCCGCTTCCTCGAGTGCGAGGGGCTGGATCTCGTCGGAGTAGGCGAAGCCCGTGCGCTCCCCGGCCAGCGCGCGCACACCCACGCCCTGCTCGATGCTCGCGCTCCCCTCCTTGACGATGCCATCCTCGAGCGCCCAGGACTCTTCCCGCGAGACCTGGAAATACAGATCGGCGGCATCCACGCGGGCACCGAGCACCAGATCGAGTGCCTGGCCGAGGCGCCCCGGGTCCAGCCCGGCCGGCGCGAGCAGCCCCGTCTGCGCCAGCTCCATGGCCGTTTCAGCCATGCTGGAACAATCCGTCACGCCGATGGGCGAGTGCCGGGATGCTGCGGCGCGCGGCCGCCTGCGCCGGCAGATCGATGCCGCCGCTGATCACGCCCTCGCCCTCCGGCAACTGCGCCAGGATGCGACCCCAGAAATCGATGATCACGCTGTGCCCCCAGGTACGCCGGCCGTTCGCATGCAGGCCCCACTGGCCGCTGGCGACAACATAGCAGAGATTTTCGATCGCCCGCGCCCGCAGGAGCGGCTCCCAGTGCGCCTCGCCCGTCGGCACGGTGAAGGCGGAGGGAACCACCAGCCACTGCGCTCCGGCAGCGACGAGCCGCCGATACAGCTCCGGAAAGCGCACGTCATAGCAGATCGAGAGCCCTAGCTGGCCGGCCGGCGTATCGATCACCACGCTCGCCTCGCCAGGGGCCATATGGGCCGACTCCCGATAGCTTTCCTGCCGCCCGGGCAGGTCGACATCGAAGAGGTGGATCTTGTCGTAGCGCGCCTTGCGCTCACCGTCGGCACCGTAGACCAGGCAGGACTGCGCCAGGCGCCCCCCGGCAGCACCGCTGATCGGGAGCGATCCGGCGACGATCCATAGCTTTAGCTCACGCGCCGTGCGGGACAGGAAGTCCTGCACGGGCCCGCTGCCGTCGGCCTCGGCGTGCGCACGGCGCTCGGCGTCGTGCCGCGGCATGAGCGAAAAATTCTCCGGCAACACCGCCACGCTGGCGCCACGCGCCGCGGCGACGCCCAGCAGGCGCGCCGCGCTCGCAAGGTTTTCCTGCGCGTCGGCACCGGAGCACATCTGCACCGCGGCAACGACGGCAGGAGGGGTGGGCTCCGCGTCCATGCCCTTAGGCTAGCACGACATCGAACTGCTCGATGCTGTGGAGCGCCTCGGCCTGCAGGCGAATCGGCTTGCCCACCTGCTGTTCCAGGTCTGCGAGCACCGCCGCCTCCTCGTCGAGCAGCCGCTCGATGACCTCCGCGTGCGCCAGGATCAGCAGCTCCCTGACCGGGAACTGCGCGCTCTGTCGCAGCGCTTCGCGGTAGATCTCGTGGCAGATCGTCTCGACGCTGCGCACGAAACCACGGCCCTGGCAGGTCGGGCAGGGCTCGCACAGCAGATGCTCGAGACTCTCGCGCGTGCGCTTGCGTGTGAGGGCCACCAGCCCGAGCGGCGCGCCGGGTGCGATCTGGGTCTGCGCCCGATCGGCGGACAGCGCCTCCTGCAAGGTCACCAGCAGCTGCTCGCGGTGTGCCGCGTCCTGCATGTCGATGAAGTCGATGATGATGATGCCGCCGAGATTGCGCAGGCGGAGCTGTCGGGCAATGGCCACGGCAGCTTCCAGGTTGGTGCGAAAGACCGTGTCCTCGGCATTGCGCGTGCCGACGAATCCACCGGTATTCACGTCGGCCGTGGTCATCGACTCGGTCTGGTCGATCACGATGGTGCCACCGGACTTCAGCTGCACCTGGCGATCAAGGGCGCGGGCAATTTCCTCCTCCACGCCGTGCAGTTCGAACAGCGGCCGGGCGCCGGCGTAGTGCTCGACACGCTCGATTGCCTCGGGCATGAAGGCGGCGGCGAACTGGCGCATGCGCTCGCATTCATCGGCGCTGTCGATGAGCACGCGGCGCACGTCCGGCCCCAGCTCATCGCGCAGCATGCGTGCACCGAGCGGCAGGTCGGCGTGCACCAGCGTGCCCGTCGCGGAGCGCAGGCATTCCTGGCGCACGTGCTCCCACAGGCGCGCCAGGTACAGCATGTCGGCGCGCAGCGCCTCGGGAGGCGCGCGCTGGGCGGCCGTACGCACGATATAGCCCCCCTCCCCGCCACTGCTGGCCGCCAGCTCGCGCACCAGCGCGCGGTAGCGCTCACGGGTCTCCTCCTCCTCGATGCGCGCCGACACCCCGACGCCCCGGCCCAGGGGCATGTAGACCAGGAAGCGCGAGGGGAGCGAGACGAAGGTGGTGAGCCGCGCACCCTTCGTGCCCAGCGGGTCCTTCAGGACCTGCACCAGGATGTCCTGGCCGGGCTGAACCAGGCCCGTGATGTCTGCCGAGGGCGGTTGGCCTCCCTCGGCCTCCGGCGGCACCGCGCTGGCGATGTCACCGGCGTGCAGGAACGCCGTGCGCTCGAGCCCGATGTCGATGAACGCCGCCTGCATGCCGGGCAGCACGCGCGACACGCGGCCCTTGTACAGGTTGCCCACGATGCCGCGCCGGCTGGTGCGCTCGATGTACAGCTCCTGCGCGCTGCCGTTCTCGATGAGCGCAGCGCGCGTCTCGCGCGGCGTCACATTGACGAGGATCTCACGCATCGGGGTCCGACCCGTGCGCGGAGTCCCTAAGCTGCCAGCGCGCCACGCCCGCCGCATCCAGGAGCGCCGCCGTCTCGAACAGCGGCAGGCCCACGACGCCGGAATAACTGCCGCGCAGCTCGCTCACGAAGACCGCGCCCAGGCCCTGGATGGCATAGCCGCCCGCCTTGTCGCGCGGCTCGCCGCTCTCCCAGTAGGCGGCGCATTCAGCTGCCGCCAGCGCGCGAAAGCTCACTTCGCTCGCACTCAGGCGCTGGGAGCTACCGTGCGCGCCGACCAGGGCCACCGCCGTGAGGACCTGGTGGGTGCGTCCCGACAGGCGTGCCAGCATGCCGAGGGCCGCTTCGCGATCGGCGGGCTTGCCGAGCATCTCCCCATCGAGCACCACCGCGGTATCGGCACCGAGCACCGGCAGCAGCTCTGCGGTACACGCGCCGGGAAACGCCGCTGACTGCCAGATCTTCGTGGCCTTGGCGAGTGCCAGGCGTTGCACGCAGGCCGCCGCAGCCTCGCCGCCGAGCGCCTCTTCGTGCACGTCCGCCACGGCGACCCGATGCGGCACGCCCAGCTGCCACAGCAGCTCGCGCCGCCGCGGTGAGGCCGAGGCGAGCACCAGTGCCGCTCGCATCTGCGGCCGGTGAGCGGCATGCTGTGGGGTTGCGCTCATGAGGCGGGCTTGCGTTTCGTTGCGCTTCAGGGCCGATGATAGGGGTGCCCGGCCAGCACCGTCGCGGCGCGATACAGCTGCTCGGCGAGCAGCACGCGCACCAGCGCGTGCGGAAAGGTGAGCGCCGACAATGACCAGCGCAGCTGCGCGCGCGCCAGCACCGCCGCGTCGAGACCGTCGGGGCCGCCAATGATGAAGCTCAGGGGCTCTCCGGATTGGCGCCGTGCGCCCAGCCAGTCACTGAATTCCAGCGTGGTGAATGAGCGGCCGCGTTCGTCGAGCGCCACGGCGTACTCGCGCGCCGCCAGGAGGGCCAGGATGCGCCCGCCCTCGCTGGCCACGGCGCGGGCGGCATCCGCCCCACCCTCGCGCCGGGCCATCGGCACCTCGAGCAGTTCGAGCGCCGCGGCACCGCGCAGGCGCCGTGCATAATCGGCCACGGCGGCGTCCACCCAGGCGCTCATCCGGGTGCCCACCGCGATCAGGCGTATGCGCATGAATCCTCTGGCGCGCCCCAGGCGTGTGGGTCAGGCGCGCGCGCGCGCGCCCGACGCGCTGCTGCGGCGCTGTGCCTGCGGCACTTCCCACAGTTGTTCGAGGGCATAGAACTCCCGCACCCGCGGCAGCATCACGTGCACCAGCAGATCCTGCAGATCCACCAGCACCCACTCCCCGTCCTGCCTGCCCTCGGTACCCAGCGGGCGTCGCCCGGCGGCCTTGGCCTCCACGATCACATTCTCGGCGATCGCACGCACGTGCCGGTCGGAGGTGCCCGAGGCGACGATCATGGTGTCGGCGACGTCGGTCAGGCCGCGCACGTCGAGGACCCGGATATTGACGGCCTTCATGTCCTCGAGGGCCCTGAGAGCCAGCTTCTCCAGCGCCACCAGCGCCGCGCTGCGCGGAACCCTGGCGATTCGCCCGCCGGCCCTGGCCGGCCTGGTCCTGGCCCTGCCCGGGAGCTTCGGTTTGCCCGGGGACCGGGACTTGCGGGCGGAAGTGGTCATGCCTGGGCGATTACCTCTGTGCTTCGGGCTGATGTTGAGCATAACACCCGGTGGTGACGATCAGTTCACGTACCGCATCGGGCACCAGGTAGCGCAGGTCCCGGCCGGAATAGATGAGCTGCCGCAGATCGGTGGAGGAGATCTCCAGCTGCGTCACGGCCTGCACATAGACACGCCCGGCCCTGGACTGATGCAGGTCCCGCACGCTCCCCGTGCCGCGATCGACCATCACCTCGCCGAGCGGGCCGGTGATCGGTGCCTTCCACCCCGGGCGGTGCGCCACCACGACGTGGGCCAGCTCGAATATCTGCTGCCAGCGATGCCAGTTGGGCAACCCCAGGAAAGCATCCATGCCCAGCAGCAGGCACAGGGAGCGATCGGGATATTCGCCCCGCAGGTCGAGCAGCGTGTCCACCGAATAGGAAATGCCCGAGCGGCGCATCTCGCGATCGTCGACCACGAAGCCGCTCTGTCCGGCGACGGCGGCACGCACCATCTGCAGGCGCAGCTCGGCCGGAGCCAGCGTGGCCTCGCGGTGCGGGGGGTTGGCGGTCGGCAGGAAACGCACCTGAGCCAGGCGCAGCGTCTGCCACAGCTCGAAGGCGGTGCGCAGATGCCCGTAATGCACGGGATCGAAGGTGCCGCCGAACAGGCCGATCGGTTCGCTCATGCGCGCAGCGGCTCCGGCAGGTTCGCGGCGCGCGACAGGGGCAGGGTCCGCAACCCGCACAGTTCAGCGACCAGCAGCGCCATCACGTCCCAGGCCTCGCCGTGCGCCAGCCCCTTGGCGACGCGGTCGGCCAGCGCCGCGCGGGCCACCAGCCGCGCCATCGAAACGGCGCGCGCCACCCGGGCCTCGCCGTGGAGCGAGCGCACCAGCCACCACAGGACCCGCACGGGCTCATCGCCCTCGGCACGCAGGGCTGCCAGCACCTTCAGGGCACGCACGGCGTCACCCTCGGCGAGGCCCTGGGAGAGTGCGGCGACCTCGAAGCGGGCATTGTCGCCCACGGCCTCGGCCAGCTGCGCCAGCGACAGCTGCGCACCGCTCCCGAAGCGGAGCAGCAGTTTGTCGATCTCCTGCTGCGCGGCCAGCAGGTTCCCTTCCGTGCTGGCCGCGAGCAGCGCGAGTGCCTCGGCCGAGAGCGCCAGTCCCGCCGCCCGGGCCCGTTGCTCGAGCCAGTCGGGGAAGCGCGCTGCATCGGGCGGCCACAGGGCCAGCCAGGCGCCCCGCTCCTGCACCGCGCCCACCCATTCAGCGCCCGAGCTGTCGCGATCGAGCTTGCCGGTGACGATGATCAGCAGCAGATCATCGCCCGCCGCGGCGATGAGCTGGAGGAGCGAGGCGGCACCATGGCCTGGCTTGCCGCTCGCCATGCGGATCTCGAGGATGCGGCGGCTCGCGAACAGGGACTGGTTGCGGGCCGCTCCCAGGGCCTGATCCCAGGCGGCCGCCGATTTTTCGATAAGGACCTGCTCGCGCTCCTCGAAGCCCAGCGCGCGGGCGCGGGCGCGAATGGCCCCAAGGGCCTCGGCGCTCAGCAACGGTTCTGCGCCGCTGAGCAGATAAACGGGCAACAGGCGCTCGGCGAGCTGCCTGGCAAGCTTGTCGGCGGTGAGTCTCAATGCCTGCGCCCTGGTTCCTGGCCCTGTGCGTTCCCCGCAAGGACTGGAAGACTAGCGCAATCGCAGCGCCGGGTGCGACTTGCCGGTGGTGAGCTGGAAAGACTACGCTGGCGTCATGGGAACGGTGTTTGAGCGCATCATCTCCGGGGAACTGCCGGCCCAGATCGTGCATAAGGACGATCGGGTCACGGCCTTTCGCGACCTGCACCCGCGGGCACCGGTCCATATCCTGATCGTACCCAATAAGCCCATCCCCACCGCCAACGATATTGCCGATGAGGACGAGTCCCTGATCGGGCATCTGTACACCGTGGCCCGCGATCTGGCGCGCCGTGAGGGCATTGCTGCCGATGGCTACCGCCTGATCATCAA
>JANXYA010000283.1 GCA_025350345.1 Gammaproteobacteria bacterium | reverse complement strand
ACCGACCCAATCGACCTCTAAGGCCCCGAAGCCCAGGTACTTCTGGGTTTGCCGGGACAGGGACGCATGGGCGTCGCGATCACCCCGAGAAATTGAGCGCTCGGGATGCCGCGCGCCAAGGGCGCCTGGCCCTGTCACACTCGTACTTAACGCGAATATTGAGGGCAACTTTGGGGGCAACTGTTCTTTGCAGGTTGGCCATTGTTCTTACCGGTCAGATAGGTAGATCGACTATTCGGTAGTCCCCGCCCCACCAGTTGATCGTCCAGCGCCGTCCAAGGCGATGCTGAGAGGCCGCAGTTCTGTACATATGCGGCGCTGTTCGCCAACTGCTATGGCAAAGGCGTTCCGCATACTCTCCGATCGATGATTCACAATTCCCAGGCGCACCCGGTGCGGTCGTCGTCGGGCAGCCATTGCAGACCTGCCCGCAGCCTCGCTGCCCTGCCCATACCCGTGCGACGGCCCGGCTCCGCACGTGTGAGGAGTGATGGACAAGAACACGAGGCCGTGGCGCGGACCAGCCATCCGCGCCACGGTGATAACTCACATGAATCGCATGTCAGGCTGCGATCTGAATTCGGCGTGGCATCGCCTTCGCCTGTTTCGGGATCGTGACCGTCAATACGCCGTTCCTGCCCGACGCATTGACCCGGTCACTGTCAACGCTGTCCGGCAGCACGAAGCGACGGTAGAAGGGGCCGTGCCCGCGCTCGCAACGCTGGTACTGTGGCTCTTCGCCACGCTTGGTTGACTCCTGCTGGGCCCGCTGACCCGACAATGTCAGCACTCCTCCCTCGAGGGTCAATTCCACGTCGTTCGCATCGACTCCAGGTACATCCAGGTACAGTTCAAAGCGATCGGCGTATTCATGGATGTCCACGGCCGGGACCCAGGTTGCAGTCGCGGAACTGCTGTCGCTCTGGGTCACGTTGCCGAAGAGCCGGTTGATTTCGTCCTGAAGACGCGGCATCAGGCTCCACGGATCCTGTCTGACGAGACTGTGCATGGCGGATACCTCCGATGTTGTCTGGTTATTACGAAACCGCACCGGGACCCTCCCGGGGCGTCCGCCAGGCGATCTGGGGACGCTCGGAAGAAGTTCAAGCGGTTCCAGGCAGCTGTTGACGTGCAGCCACGGAGGGGTCCAGTTGGACTTGAGAGGACTTCGGGACAACTCTGCGGGCAACGATAGTCCGTTGCCTTGGGCTGATACTTTCCGTTCGGGTAGTCAGCCGTGCAGTGCGCTAGCCCCCGCCGCGCTTCAAGTCACGGTTCCTTGCAAAGTCCTGGAGGCTGCTGTGAAATCATCTTTCGACACCTTCAGTGTATAGTCGCGCACTCCACCGACTACGACCTGGGTGCGATGCCGCACAGACGTTGTCAACTCGGCGACGCGAGAATATAACGTGAAGCCGAACACGAGCCGGCGATCCCTTCCCTTGCAAAGCGCATTGGTGCACATCCGTATGACAAACCGCTTGCCCTGTCTCATCGTGTTTCTTGCAGTACTGCTGACCGGAGTGGTCGCGCCCGCTGCGCGGGCTGCGGACGGCAATCCCAGTTTCACGCAGCAGGAGCTGGACCAGATGCTGGCCCCCGTGGCGCTCTATCCCGACGGCCTGCTTTCACAAATCCTGATGGCCGCCAGCTATCCGCTCGAGGTCGTCCAGGCTGCCCGCTGGTCCAATGACCATCCCGACCTCAAGGGCGATGCGGCCGTACGTGCCGTCGATAGCGAGAACTGGGATGCCAGCGTCAAGTCGCTGGTCGCCTTTCCGCAGGTGCTGCAGACCATGGACGCCAAGCTGGAGTGGACCGAACGGCTGGGCGATGCCTTCATCGGGCAGCAGGCACAGGTGATGGACACCGTGCAGAAGCTGCGGCAAAAGGCACAGGCGGCCGGCAACCTGAACTCCAACGCGCAGGAAAGCGTCACGGTGCGCGACGATGCCATCGACGTGGCGCCTACGAATCCCGAGGTCGTCTACGTCCCATACTACGATCCTTCCGTGGTCTACGGCGTGTGGTGGTGGCCGTTGTTCCCGCCGGTTTTCTGGTCGCCCTGGGCCGGCTACGGCTGGAACTCGGGCTTCGCGTGGGGTCTGGGCATCGGGATTGGCGTTGACTTCTTTTTCGGATCCTGGGACTGGCGCCACCATGGGGTCTACATGCGCGGCGGTCGATACCCGGGCGGCGGACGGGCGTGGGTGCACGACCCGGGTCATCGCCACGGCGTGCCCTATCGTGACGCATCCATGAACCGTCAGTTCGGTCGTGCCGCACCCACGGCGCCCTCGCGCGCCGACTTTCGCGGGCGCGAGTCGCCGGTGAACACGCGCCCGAGCACACTTGGCAGCCGTTCCTACACCAGGCCAGCGGCCCGTGGCATGAACAACAGCTATGCGCAGCCTCGCTCGCACGCGTTTGAGAATGTCGGCCATGGCGCCGCAGCGCAGGGCTTCAGTGCACGCGGCCACGCCAGCATGCCGGGCCGCTCCGCTCGCCCATCGGCCCCATCGGGCTCGCGCGGCGGCGGTGGCAAATCGCGCCATCGCTGAGCCGGCACCGGAGCACTTCATGCACTTTGTAAAGTCGAGGATTCGCGTTGTGAAACTTTCCCAGCTGCTGACCGTCGGAATCGCGTGGCTTGCCCTGATGCCCTCGGTGGCCTCAGCAGCGCCGCAGTCCTTTGCTAGCCCGCAGGCCGGCGTCGACGCGCTGGTGAAGGCCCTCGAGGGTAACGACCAGAAGGCGCTGCGCGTGATCTTCGGTCCGGAGGGCAGCAGGCTGCTCTCTTCCGGCGATCCGATCGCCGATGCGAACTATCGGGCCGCCTTCGTCAAGGCCTACGCAGAGGCGCATCGAGTGGTGCCTGAAGGCGACACGCAGGCGCGACTGATGATCGGCAGCGACGGCTGGCCCATGCCCATTCCGCTGGTCAAGGCGGCTCACGGATGGCGTTTCGATACGATCCAGGGTGAAGATGAAATCATCAAGCGGCGTATCGGCCGCAATGAGCTCGAAGCCATCCAGGTGTGCCAGGCCATTGTCGATGCGCAGCGCGATTACAGCGCGAGCACGCTCGACAAGGACGGCGTGCCGGTCTACGCCACACGCATCATCAGCCGCCCGGGCCAGCACGACGGCTTGTACTGGCCGGCGGCAACTGGCGAAGCGCCCAGTCCGCTGGGCGCCCTGCTCGCTGCCGCCGCTGACGAAGGCTATCCTTCCGAAGGCGCATTGCAGCGCTCCCCCTATCGCGGATACTACTTCCGCATCCTGACAAGCCAGGGCACGGCTGCCCCGGACGGTGCCATGGACTACATGGTGGGCGGCAAGATGATCGGCGGCTTCGCCCTCATTGCTTATCCCGCCCGCTACGGGGTATCCGGCGTCATGACCTTTCTGGTCAATCACGACGGCGCGATCTATCAGAGCGATCTGGGAGCCGGAACCACCGACGCAACCCTTGCCCTCAAGTCCTTCAATCCGGGACCGGGCTGGACGAAGCTTGACCCCATTCCGGCCGTGGCCAGCCTCGATCCCTGATACGCATCAAATTCATTGCCTGCGCGGCGCTGTTGGGCCGGCCTGTACGCACACCAAGGTCTGCCTGGCGCTAGCTTAGATTGATGTGATTCGAGCACGATGAGCGTGGGCGCGAGACAGCCGCGCATCACAGGTCAGCAATGGCGCGTCAAGTGCCTCCGCCAGCGCCTAGCTGCTGAAGTCAGTCAGCGCCTCCTCGGCACGATGTACCGCGAGGTTCCTGCCGAGTGCGAGGCGCCTCAAGGCCTGGGTCACCTCAAAATCGGTGAGCTGAGGCGCGTGCAGGTGCTCGTGGGCTGAGAGCGCCGCGAAGCCCGGCCAAAGCCGCCGCTGACGTCGATCCTGTGCCTCATGCCTGCGATACCGCCCGCTGCCGCCCGAGGGAGTATGCGGGCCGTAAGCGGCTTGTGAGTGGCCTGTAAAGCCTGCCCCGTGATGCTGGCGCCGCGGGAACGGATTCCCGCGGAGTGCACATCATCACCATTCACGAGGAGCATGAAAATGAACAGGCTAATGAAGATCTTCACAGTGGGAGGACTGGCGCTGGCGTCGGGAGCGACGCTGGCGGCTGGATCCGCGCCGCCTGAGTCGGGTGCCTACTGGGGTGTAAACATCGGGCAAGTCAATTACTCCGAGTCTGGCTTTCCCCACTTCAACCCAACGGCGTTCCTGGTCAGTCTGGGCTGGGAGTTCAAGCGCTACCTGGCCGTAGAAGCAAGGGTCGGCACCGGAATCAGCGGCGACTCCAAGACCGTGTCGGGCCTGCCGATCGATCTGAAGGTCAAGAGCTTTTACGGCGGGTATGTGCGCGGGACAATGCCAGTGTCGAACGCCTTCTCGTTCTACGCTCTGGCGGGCTACGGCCGGGGCGAACTCGGGGCAACCGCCATGGGCACCAGCGTAAGCACCACCGACGGCGCCTTTTCCGGGGGCCTGGGTGCCCAGTTTGCACTCGGCAAGGCAAGTTCCATCGGCCTGGAGTACGCCCGGATGTTCTCCGGCTCGGGCTACAACGCTGATCTCATCTCGATCGGCTATCGCGTGCGCTTCTGAGGCTGCGCATGGCGGCGGGCAAGAGCGCGGGTGCCCGCCGCCCTTGATTGCAGACGGTGAGCGGACGGCCGATCGAATTCGACGGCCTCGCCGTGATCGGGTTAAATTCGCGCCCACTCGCGGCGCGCCCGTGAGCGGAAATCAGCCATTGGAGAATTCCCATGAAGCGTACTGCCGCGGCAATGTGGTTTGGCGACCTGCGCACCGGGGACGGTTCGCTGACGACGCACAGTGGGGCGCTCGAGCAGACGCCCTACTCCTTCGCCAATCGCTTCGACAGGGAATCACCCGGCACCAATCCCGAGGAGCTGATCGCGGCAGCACACGCGGGCTGTTTCAC
>JANXYA010000240.1 GCA_025350345.1 Gammaproteobacteria bacterium | reverse complement strand
GCACAAGGAAGATGATGACCTTGCCAGTTGCGCCTAGCCTGCTGCTGGCCGCCTGAGGTTCCCGAACCAGCCGTTCATTGACGAGGCCGTCGCTGCGCCGTGGGATCCTCTCAGGCGTGTGGAGGGCTCGCTCTGTTCCCCTCGTTTGCGCCGTGGTAGCGTCCCACATCTTCCAGCGCGTCTGTTGGCCACCATGCCCAGATCCAAGCTTCGCGTCCGCAGCGCCCTGACCCTTGAAACGCACGCGGGCGCGCTCGCCGGCAAGCGGTGGATGGAACTGCTGGCGCACATTGGCAGCACTCACTCCATTGCAGCCGCGGCGAAGGCCGCTGGTTTCAGCTACAAGGCGGCCTGGGATGCGGTCGAGGCCATGAATAATTTCTCCGACCGCCCGCTCGTCAGGCGACACAAGGGCGGCAAGGGCGGCGGTGGCACGAAACTCACGGCGCGCGGCCGGCAGCTCGTCCAGACCTATCGTGTCGTCGAGGCGGAAAATAACCGGTTTCTCAACCTCCTCAATGCCCGCATCAGGAATCTGGATCAGGACCTGCGGATCATCGGCAGGCTTGCCATGCTGACCAGCGCGCGCAATCATTTTGCCGGCCTCGTTACCCGCATCCGGCGGGGCTCGGTGAACGACGAAGTGGAGTTGCTGCTGTCGGGTGGTGAACCACTGACCGCGATCGTGACCCACGCGAGCGTCCAGAATCTGGGACTCAAGGTCGGAGTCGAGGCGATTGCCCTGGTCAAGGCTTCATGGGTCATCGTGGCGCCGGCCTCCGGCTCGCGTCTGAAGCTCTCGGCCCGCAATCAGCTGACCGGCACGGTCAGGCGAGTGCTGCCCGGTGCGGTCAATACGGAAGTCGTGATTGCACTGAAGGGAGGAAATTCGGTGGCAGCAATCATCACCAACGGCGCGGCAAAGGAGCTCAAGCTGGCTGAGGGCAGGCGTGCCCGGGCCATCTTCAAGGCCTCGAGCGTCATACTCGGCGTGTCGAGCTGAACTTATAACCAGCTAGGCGATCAGTCGCCCGGCCTCCATGAACAGTACGCGGTCCGCGAGGTAATCCACTTCGGCGCGGGCGTGCGTGACATAGATCATCGGGATATTGGTCACGTCCTTGATGCGCTTGAGGAAGGGCAGGATCTGCTGCTTGAGCCGATCATCGAGGGAAGACAAGGGTTCATCCAGCAGCAGCAGCCGCGGTGAGTACAACAGGGCGCGGCCGAGCGCCACGCGCTGCCGCTCTCCGCCTGAAAGCTGGGCTGGCCGTCGTGCCTGCAGTGGGCCAATCTCCAGCAATTGCAGGACGGTCTCCAGGGTGAGGAGTCGATCGGCCGCGCGCAGTCGCCGGAAACCGTAGAGCAGATTGTCGTGCACGCTCAGGTGCGGAAAGAGCAGGCCATCCTGGAAAACCAGTGCGAAATGGCGCCGCCAGGCGGGCGTAAACTGCTTGGTCGCCGTATCGACCAGCGCCGTGTTGCCAAAGCGAAGACGCCCGACCTGCGGGCGCAGCAGTCCGGCCAGGAGCGCCAGAAGGGTGCTCTTCCCGGAGCCGGATGCGCCGCAGATTCCGGTGACGCCGGCGGCGAACTGGCCGCGCGCGGTCAGGAGGAAATCGCCGCGCGCAAATTGCAGGTCAATGCTGAGCACGAGTGCCCCAGGCCGGCGTGTAGCCCAGCCGGCGTTCGGCGCGACGGCTGATGGCGTGGCTGGTGAGCAGCGCGGCCAGTGCGAGCGCCATCGACAGACCGGCCAGGCGCAATGCGGATGCCTCTCCGCCCGGCACATGCATGAAGCTGTAGATGGCCAGCGGCAGGGTGCGCGTCTCGCCGGGAATGCTGCCCACGAAGGCCATCGTTGCGCCGAACTCGCCGAGGCTGCGGGAAAAACACAGCATGGTGCCCGTGATGATGCCGGGCACTGCCAGCGGCAAGGTCACGGTGAGGAAGGCGCGCCAGGGCGTGGATCCGAGCGTCGTGGCCACGCTTTCCAGGCGGGCGTCGATCATCCGGAACGCAAGCCGCACCGGCTGCACCATCAGCGGAAAGGCCATGACCGCCGAGGCCAGCGCGGCCCCCTTCCAGGTGAAGGCGATCACGATTCCCAGGTGCTTGTCGAGCCAGGAGCCAAGTGGGCCGTGCGTCCCGAACAGCAGCAGCAACAGATAACCCGGCACGACCGGCGGCAACACCATCGGCAGCTGGATGAGTGCATCGAGCAGGACCTTGCCGTGGAACGTTCGCCGCGCCAGCAGCCAACTGGTTGCGATTCCCAGCGGCAGGCACAGCGCCGTGGCCCACAGTGCGACTCGGGCCGACAGCCAGAGCGCCTGCGACTCCTCCATGGTCAGCGTCATCGCCGCCTCAGGGTCTCAGCCGGAAGCCGTAGTGGGCAAACACCGCGGCCGCGTCGGGAGAGCTCTTCAGGTAGTCGAGAAATGCCTGCGCCTCGTGGCGCGCGCCCTTGATGATGGCGAAGGGGTACAGGATTGGCTTGTGGCTGCTGGCGGGGAACGGCGCGATGATCTCGACCTTGTCGCTGATCGCAGCATCGGTGGCGTAGACAATACCCGCCGGGCATTCGCCGCGCTCAACGAAGACCAGCGCAGTGCGCACATCATCGGTGCCGACGATGCGCCCCTGCAGCGGTGCCCACCAACCAAAGGCTTCGAGACTCTGCTGTGCGTAGATGCCTACGGGCACGACGCCGGGTTCCCCGGTGCACAGCTTTCCTGAGAAAGCGCCACTAAGATTGAAGCCCGCCGCCATCGTAACCGCAAAG
>JANXYA010000226.1 GCA_025350345.1 Gammaproteobacteria bacterium | reverse complement strand
GCCGCCGCAGCCGCCGTGCTTTCCATACTGGCTAGCGCAGCTAAGGTCACCGTCAGCAGGGCTGCAAATCGTCGTGGCATTGCGCACCTCAAGCGTTGGACTGGAGCGAGATCCTGCACCGGCGCGGAGAGCTTGGCTAGTCTCGGCGACGGAGGAAGGCGGGGCGGCGGCGGGTGAAGTGTGAAAATGCAATTGCGTTACATGTCATGAGTGACATGTAACGCAAAATGAAAAAAGGAAATCGCGTCGCCGCGGGCTGGGTGGTCCGCCCTTCATTGTGGCGGGCCGGCACCTGGGGGCAGCCGCCACAGCAGATAGCCGCGGCCCCCCGGCCGCTCGACCTGCGATTGCGGCACCAGGCCCGCGTGTTCCAACAGCGGCTCGCTGATCCGCTGCGGCTTCGACAGCTGTGCTGCGGTGGCGCTCCTCAGCAGGTAAGCATGCCAGTCGGCGCGGGTCCAGCCGCTGCCCGGAATCAGGCTGGCGACCGCGGTCGACGGCGCAGCGCGCAGGCGATTGGCGAGCTGAGCCGGCGCGCCGGGCTCAATGGCATCAAGCGCGCTCCAGCTGCCCGCAGGCAGGTACAGCTGCGCCCAGGCCAGCGTGGTCTCGTCGGGATTCCACAGCAGCAGCCGGTCCGCCCGAGCGATACCCCCGACACGCGCAGCCAGCGCGGCGATGTCCTGGGTGCGATTCATTGCGCCGAACAGAGCCGGCAGGCCGAGCGCAAGCAGCAGAGCCCAGGCGATAGCCAACTGCGCAATCCGTATCGGCGCGGGCTGCGCCGACGCCACGCCCCGGCCGATAGCCCAAAGGGCCATTGCGCCGCTGGCGAGTGCGCTGAGCGCGAAGACCG
Organism: Gammaproteobacteria bacterium; assembly: GCA_025350345.1. Classification (GTDB taxonomy): domain Bacteria; phylum Pseudomonadota; class Gammaproteobacteria; order Steroidobacterales; family Steroidobacteraceae; genus FEN-1191. Next base: position 1,188 of record JANXYA010000226.1, on the reverse strand, counting down.
GCCAGCTCGCACGCAGGATGGTGCCCTGCAGCGCCACCGTCAGGGCCAGCACCAGCAGCGCCAGCAGGGCCACGAGCATCGCGGTGACGGCGAGCGCTGTGCGCGCGGTGGGCGCGGTGGGCGCGGCGCGGTCGCGCCCGGCGGCCCACAGTGCAATCAGCAGTGCGAAGCCGGCCATGCAGGGCGCGGCGTAGATGCTGCGCGCCGTCGCAGCGAGCGACAGGGCGATGAGACCGGGCAGCGCTGCGCAGAGAGCGAAACGCCAGGCGGAGCGGTTCGGGCCGGGGCGGCGCGCGCCGTGCCAGGCCGCCAACAGCGCGCAGCCGGCCAGCACCGTCCAGGGCAGGAGGTAGAGCGGGAGCTCCACAAGATACTTGCCGGGCCAGTTCGGGTGGCCGGTTGAATAATTGAACTGGGGCTCCGCCGCGGCGAGTGGCAGCACGCGGCCGACGAGGTTGTTCCAGAACAGGATGCGCAGCGTATGCATGCCATCGGGCAGCGCGGCCACGGCGCGCACCCAGAGAGCGAAGCTGCCGAGCGGCAGCAGCGCACCGAGGTAAAGCTCCGGGCGCAGCAGTTCGCGCCAGCGGCGCTCCCAGACGAGAAACCCGAGGAACGACAGCGCCGGCACCAGCCATCCGGCAAGATTCTTCGAAAACAGTGCAAGCGTCAGGCCCACGTGCATCACCAGGTAGGCCCGCAGGCGCGTTGCGCGCGAGGACGCCGCGAGCGCGGCGTGCATGCCGGCGAGTGCAAGGCAGACTCCGGCCAGCAGCAGCGCGTCGGCATCCAGCCAGGATTGCACCTGATACACCAATGCCAGAGTGACGAACACCAGGGCGCCGGCCAGTGCGGGTGCGCGGGCAGCCGGGCCGTTGCCCAGGAGCGAGCGCGCCAGCGCCAGCACACCCAGGAAACCCAGCAGTGCATACAACAGCTGCGGCGCGCGGGCGGCGGCGGGGCTCGCGCCGAACATACGCAGCGAGGCGCCGGCCAGCCAGTAGCTCAGCGGCGGCTTTTCGGCGAAGCGCACACCCGCGAGCGAGGGGAGCGCGGCGGGCTGCGCGCTAACCGAGGCGGCAAGCGCCGCTTCGCGCGGCTCATCGGGCGTCCAGTAGCCGCGCCCGAACAGGGCCACGCACCACAGCAGCGCCAGGGCCGCGAGCGCCGCGTGCCGGGTGTGGAAAC
>JANXYA010000203.1 GCA_025350345.1 Gammaproteobacteria bacterium | reverse complement strand
CATTGCGTACCAGGCGGATGGGCTGGTTGAGGCGCGCCCCTTCGGCCTTGAGGGCGCGCGCCACGGCATCGGCGCCCAGCGCCACCGCCGTCGCCTCGCCCGGTACATAGATCGTGGTGGTCATTTCCTGGCACTCGCCACGAGAGCATCGAATCGCTCCGGCGTCACGCCGGCGTGCAATTCCTTGTCGATCATCAGGGACGGCCCGCAGGCGCAATTGCCCAGGCAGTATACGGGCTCGAGGGTGTAGCTGCCGTCGGCGCTCGTGCCGTGAAAGTCCACGCCCAGCACACGCTTGGCGTGCGCTTCGAGCGCCACTGCGCCCACCGCCTGGCAGGCCTCGGCACGACATAAGTAGATGACCTTGCGCCCGGGCTTCGTCTGGCGAAAGTAGTGATAGAAGGTCAGCACCCCGTGTACGTCGGCGCGCGAAAGATTAAGTTCAAACGCGACCAGGGGCACGATGCGCGGCGGCACCCATCCGAGGCGCTCCTGGATGGCATGCAGCACCGGCAGCAGCGCTCCTCGCAGCTGCGCGTTGGCGCGCACCGCCTCGAGCACCGCCTCGCGCTCCTCTTTCGTCAGATCCGCGCCGGGAGCGGCGCGGACCGGAATGCTCACCGCACGCGGAGCGCTCATTCGAGTTCACCGCAATACACGGTCAGGCGCGGCGGACGTACCCACCCGGCGAGCGTCACGCCCGCCTGCTGTGCCAGTTCCACGGCCAGCGCCGTCGGCGCGGAAATCGCAGCGACCAGCCGGCAACCAACTTCGGCCGCCTTGTGCACCACCTCGTAGGAGGCGCGCGATGTGACCAGCAGGCTGTGCGGTGTGCTGCCGGCACGCATCACCGCGCCGACGGCCTTGTCGATCGCATTGTGGCGGCCCACGTCCTCGCGCACGGTGAAGCTCTCATCGGTGCAGATCAGCGCGGCCGCGTGCACCGCACCGGTGGCGCTGTTGTACGGCTGCAGGGCTGCAAGTCGCACCATTCCGGCTGCAATAGCGTTCAGGCTGGCGCGCGGCGTGGCCGGATCCACCTGCCTGACGGGCCGGATGGCGGCCTCCAGCGTCGAAGTGCCGCACAGGCCGCAGCCCGTTCGGCCGGTCAGGTTCCGATCGCGTGTGTCCAGGAGCGCCGCGCGCACGTCGGGAATCTGCATCGCGAGGCTGACACCATGCGCCGTCCATGCCACATCGACCAGGGTCAATTCATCGGGCCTTCTGACGATCCCCTCGGTGAGGGCAAATCCCAGCGCGAAATCTTCCAGATCGGCAGGCGTCGCCAGCATGACGGCGTAGGCGCGGCCGTTGAACTGCATGGCCACCGGGACTTCGGTCGCCAGCGTCTCCGCCACGCTGTGGGTCCGCGTGCCTTCCATGCGCCGGGCTGCCACCCGTTGCAGCGGAGCGCGCGGCTCATCACCCAGGGTTTCAGCCGGGTTCACCACCCCGGGAACTCCGGCGTCCCGTGACGTTCTCGCCTGTTATTCATGGGCCCGATCATACCGTGCATCGCGGCTCGGGGCGATTTCCAGCCCCTTCGGGCGGCCCTCAGCTCGAGATGCGATTGAGGCCCGCCGCCAGATCTTTGCGCAGGTCCTCCAGGGCCTCGATGCCGACGGAAATTCGCAGCAGCCCGTCGGTGAGCCCCGCGGCACGGCGCGAGGCCTCGTCCATGGCGGCATGGGTCATCGAGGCCGGGTGCGCCACCAGGCTCTCCACCCCACCGAGCGATTCCGCCAGCGAGAAGTAGCGCAGCCCGGCGATGAACTGCTTGACGGCGGAAATGCCGCCCTTGAGTTCGAAACTGATGATGGCCCCGAACCCGCTTTGCTGGCGCGCGGCGATGTCGTGCCCGGCATGAGTAGCCAGCCCCGGATACCAGACACGATTGACGGCGGGCTGCTGCTGCAGCCATTCGGCCAGGGCCTGGGCATTGCTGCCGTGCACGGCCAGCCGGGCATGCAGGGTCCGCAGGCCGCGGAGCGTGAGAAAACTGTCGAAGGGCGCGCCCGTGAGCCCCAGGCAATTCGCCCACCAGTCGAGCTGCTCCCTCAGTTCAGGCGTGCCCGCGATCACCGCGCCGCCGATGACATCGCTGTGCCCGTTTATGTACTTGGTGGTCGAATGCACGACGATGTCGGCGCCGTGCCGCAACGGCTGCTGCCAGGCAGGCGACAGGAAGGTGTTGTCCACGACCACGAGCGCGCCCGCCTGCCGGGCGAGGCCCGCCACGGCGGCGATGTCCGTGATGCGCAGCAGAGGATTGCTGGGCGTCTCGATCCACACCATCGCCGCCGGCTTGCTCAGGGAGGTACGCACGGCGAGGGCATCGGCGAAATCCACGAACTCGGCCTGCAACTCGCCGCGGCGGCGCCAGGCCTCGAACAGGCGGTGAGTGCCGCCGTAGGAGTCATGCGGCGCGACAATGCGCGCGCCGACCTTCAACAGATGGCCGACGAGGGTGATGGCGCCCATCCCCGAGGCGGTGATGACGGCACCGGCGCCCCCTTCCAGGTCCGCGAGCGCGGCACCCAGCAGGTCGCGGGTGGGATTGCCCGAGCGCGTGTAGTCATAAGCGCGCTTGTCACCGTAACTTCGAAAGGCAAAATTGGCGCTGAGGTGGATCGGCGGCACGACCGCGCCCGTCACCGGATCGCTTTCGAGTCCCGCGCGCACCGCACGCGTCTGTACATCGGGGGGCTTGTCGCTACTGGAACTCACTCAGCACTCTCCATAGATGCAGGCAAAGGTGAGCCGCAACTGGCCGGGCTCCTTCAGGAAGGCGTCATGCCCGTGCGGCGAGGAAATCTCGTGCAGGCGCGCATCGGGAAGGCGGGTCGCGAGCGCCCGCATGTCCTCGACCGGCACGAGCAGGTCGCCGCGCACCGCGATCACGGTGGTCGGCACGCCGATGCGCGTGGCATCGACCCGGTGCAGGTCGATCGACTCCGACAGGCAGAGAAATTCCTCGGCCTGAACGCGGGCGGCGAAATCGCGGCCGCGCGCGAACAGGTATTCCTCGACCGGAAACACGAACTGCCCGTCGGCGCGGACCGGCGGCGCATCGAAGCGCGCGGAAAATTCCTCGGGGCTCCGGTAGGTCGTCATGGCGAGCGCCCGCGCCAGCTCCAACCCCTCACAGGCCCTGCCCTGCTGCATCGCGAATCGCACCGTGCGCCGCTGCACGCAGCGCCACGCAGTCGCCATCGGGTGCGCGCGATCGGAGGCACTGATGACCAGGAGCCGCGCCACGCGTTCCGGGTATCGCTCGCCAAAGGCGAGCGCCACCATGCCACCGTAGGAGGCGCCGAGTATCGCGCGCAGCCGCGCCACGCCCAGATGGTCCAGCAGGCAGCGCAGGGCGAATGCCTGGTCATGGCTCGAAATGCTCGTTGGCTGGGTCTTGCCGGACGGGCCCTTCGATTCCCCGCTCCCGCCCAGGTAGTCAATTCCCAGGATGCAGCAGCGCGTGCTGTCGAGCGCGCGGCCCGGGCCGGCCACTTCGCTCCACCACCCTGACCGCGGCTGCGTCTCGTCGAACACACGCCGGTGTGCGGAAATCCCGCCGATCGCCACCACCATCGGCAGGCGCGGATCACCGGCCAGGCGCCACGCGAGCCGCGGCGCGACCAGCTGGCCGCCGTGATGCAGCGGAAATGGCGTCGGCAGATCGAGGATGCCCTCGCGCAGGAATGCCGGTGCGCCAATGGTCTTGAGACCGTGAGATGCCGAGTTCACCAGTTCGCTCCATCGCTTGCCATGCCACACTCATCGGCACTCAAGATAAGGGAGCGTCGGCGCCCGGATGGCGCCAGCACCTTCGGGATTCCCTGCATGCGGAACCGGAGGCGCCAGGCACGCTCATCTGCCGGCCAAAAAGGCCGCAGGAGTTGGCACCGTGCCGAAGCGTTCGGCGGTTGCCCCGGCGTCGAAGGGCCTTATCCCTCAGCCGGTCTCGATGAGTCTCGCCAGTCTATGGGTCCAGCTTTGCAAGCGTCAAGAGCTGCCGCGCCCCAATTGCCCTGCTCTGGGAGCCGCAGAGCTGCCATTGGCTCAACCCCCTGTCGATGTGTATAATGCACACGATGCAGAGTCGCGTACTGATCCGGCTGTTGCAAGCCGATGGCTGGCGACTGCAGCGCACCCGCGGCAGCCACCATCAGTTTGTGCATCCGATCAAGCCCGGCATGATCACGGTGCCGCATCCTAAGAAGGATTTAGGGAAAGGTCTGGTACAGGCGATTCGCAAGCAGGCTGGCTTGAAGTGAGGACCTAGATTTATGCGATATCCCATTGCCATCGAAAACGGTGACGCCAAGCATGCGTTCGGGGTCGTTGTGCCGGCTTTGCCTGGCTGTTTTTCGGCGGGTGATACGTTAGATGAAGCGCTTACCAACGCGCGTGAGGCCATTTTGCTCCATCTGGAAGGACTGCTGGACAATGGCAAGGCGTTCCCGGCACCCACACCGATTGAAAATCTACGAAAGGAACGTAGCTATCGTGGCTGGACCTGGGCCGTCGTCGAGGTCGACGCCAGCGAGCTTGGAGACAAGGCCGCGCGAATCAACATCACGTTGCTGCACCGCATTCTCCGTGCGGTTGATGCCCACGCCAGGAAGCAGGGTGAGACCCGATCCGGATTTCTCGCCCGTGCTGCACTGGAAGCCATGCGCAAACCGGGGTGACCGGCCTGTGTAGGGCGCCGGCCTACAGAACCAGTTCGACCGCGGGTGCGCGCAGGTTGTAATGGGAGCTCATGGCGTGCCCATAAGCGCCGGCGTTGGCGATCAGCAGCACGTCACCCTCGAGCGTGGGAGGCAGGAGGCGATCGTGACCCAGCACGTCGGCGGATTCGCAGATCGGGCCGACGATGTTGACCAGTTCCGTGGCCGGCTCATCCAGGCGGGTGAGGTTCACGATCTCATGCCAGGCGCCATACAGCGCCGGTCGGATCAGGGAATTCATGCCGGTCGTCACGCCCACGTAGCGCGTGTCCGCCTTGGTCTTGGTCTGCGTCACGCGCGCGAGCAACACGCCCGCGCCGGCCACGATGAAGCGGCCCGGTTCGAGCCAGACCTCGATGTCGCGACGCTCCTGCCGCACGGCCCCCAGGGCCGCATCGAGGCTTTCCAGGTCCAGCGCCGCCTGTTCGCGCCGATCGGGCACGCCGAGCCCGCCACCGACATTGATCGCCCGCAGCCGAGGAAAGCGCCGCGCCGCCTGTAGCAGCAAGGCCGCGGTTTCGGCCCAGCTCGTCGCCTCGAGCACGCCGCTGCCGGGGTGCGCGTGCAGGCCGACGATCTGACAGCCCGCACCCACGGCGAGCTGCGCGACGGTTTCGAGTTCGGCCAGGGGGATGCCGAACTTGGAGTGCACGCCGGCGGTGCGCACGTGCTGGTGATGGCCTCGCCCGGTGCCGGTATCGACGCGGACGAGAATCTCACGGCCCCGGAACACTTCGGGCCAGGCCTGCAGCACGTACAGGTTGTCGATCGTCACGGTCACGCCCTGGGCGAAGGCCCAGGCATATTCGTCCCGCGCCGCGAAATTCGGGGTGTAGAGCACGCGCGCGCGATCCAGCTCGGGCAGCGTGGTGCAGACCCGCTCGATTTCACCGCGCGAGACGCACTCGATCCCCAGTCCCTCCTCCGCCACGATGCGCAGGAGCGCCGGATGCGGATTGGCCTTCATCGCGTAGTACACGCGCTGCACCGACTGCAGTGCGCGCAATGAACGGGCTGCGATCCGCACCTGCTCCGGATCGTAGACAAACGCGCTCTCGTGCGCCGCTGCGATGCGCAGCAGCTCGGCGCGCCGGATCTGCCACCACGGCACCGCGCTCCCGCCGCCGGCCTTGTTCCTGCCGTAGAGCTCCGCCCAGGTCGGACCCAGCACGGTATCGCCGCTCACCGGGCGGATCAGCAGGTCGTGCAGCTCCTGCACCAGCCGATCGCCCTGTTCCTCGTCCACCACGAAGGTAAAATTCAGATCGTTGGCGGCCTGGCTCACCATGTAGATGCGCTGATCCGCGAACAGCTCGAAGGCCGCGCCGAGCTGATGCAGGATGCCGCGGATATTGCGCCCGACCAGGCTCACCGAGGCGCAGGGACCGAGCACCTGCACGCGACACAGCTGAGCCAGCTCCGCCACCAGCCGGTCGAGCGCCGCCCGATCGAGCGTGTTGGCCGCGGGGTCGAGTGAAACGGTGACGCTGGTTTCCGAGGTCGACACCTGATCCACCGACATGCCATGGCGCCTGAAGATCTCGAAGGCATTGGCCAGAAATCCGACTTCATGCCACATCCCGGGGGTTTCGAGGGACACCAGCGTGATGCCCTTTTTGATGCAGACCGCCTTGACCTGCGCGGCACCGTCCCCGCCACTCGAGCTGATGTGCGTGCCCTCGAGATGGGGGGTCTGCGTGTCGTAGATCCAGATCGGTATCTGCGCCAGCCGGGCTGGCAGTATGCAGCGCGGGTGCAGCACCTTGGCGCCACTGCTCGCGATTTCCTGCGCCTCATCGTAATGCAGTGCCCGCAGGAGCCGCGCGGCGGGCGTCGAGCGCGGGTTGGCGCTGAACATGCCGGCCACGTCGGTCCAGATCTCCAGGCGCAAGGCCCGCAGTCGGGCGGCGAGGTAGGCACCGGAGGTATCGGAGCCGCCGCGGCCCAGCAACACGGTATCGCCGGCGGCATTGCTGGCAATGAACCCTTGCGTGAGCACCACGGGCGCGAGCGCTGCCAGCCGGTCGCGCAGGGCATCGTTGGCGGAAAAATCACAGGTGGCAGAAAGGAAATTGGCCCGCTGCGTGGCGTTGGCGCGCGGCTCGGATCGCAGGCCCTCGCGCGCATCCCACCAGCGGCAATCGATCCCTGCGGTGCGCAGGAAACGTGCGCCCAGCTCCGTGGCCATCAACTCCCCGCTCGCCATCACCCGCGCGCGCGTGCGATCACTCACCTCGCCCATCAGGATGATGCCGGCGATGATCTGCCGCAGCTCCGCAAAAAACTGTTCGAGCGCCGCTGATACGCCGACGCCGAGTTCCGCAGCGAGCTGCCGGTGCTGCTCCTCGATCGCGTCCAGCGCGGCGGCATGCTCGCCCGCCAGTGCGGCGGCCAGGAGTTTTTCCAGGCGGTCAGTGATGCCGCTGACCGCCGAGTGCACGACCAGCACGCGCCCCGCCTGTGCGCCACGCTCACGC
>JANXYA010000155.1 GCA_025350345.1 Gammaproteobacteria bacterium | reverse complement strand
CTGCCGGGCGGCGGCGTCATGGGTTACGCCGGGCGCAATGCCGCCCGCCGGATTCTGGCCACGAGATCGGCGGCATGAGCGCCGAGTCACGCCCGCACACGCTCTTCCAGCAGCCGCTGCTGAAGACGCCGTTCCACGAGCGCTCCCGCGCCTTCAGTCAGCTCGACAGCTTCGTGCCCTGGGCGGGCTATACGACCGTCGACGTGTTCACCTCGGTCGAGCAGGAATATTTTGCGATCCGCAATTCCGCGACGCTCTATGACCTGACGCCGATGGTCAAGTATCGCATCAGCGGCCCGGATGCCCGGCGCTACCTGAACCGGCTGGTCACGCGCGATGTCGCCAAGATCAGGCCCGGCCGGGTCGGCTATTGCGTCTGGTGCAACGATGCGGGGCATCTGATCGATGACGGCACGATTTTCTGCCTGGCGGAAGGCGAGTACCGGCTGTGTACGGCCGAGCGGCAGCTGGACTGGCTGCTCGATTCCGCGCTTGGCTTCGACGTGCATGTTGCGGAAGTGACCGAGCACATCGCCGCGCTCGCCCTGCAGGGACCGACCTCCTGCGCCGTCCTGAAGCGCCTCGGTCTGGCCGGGGTAGAGCGGCTCAAGCCCTTCGAGATCGGCCACTTCCAGGCCGGCGCGCACGCCCTGATGGTCTCCCGCACCGGCTTCACCGGTGATCTGGGCTACGAATTGTGGATGGATCCGGCCGCGGCCGAGTCACTCTGGGATGCGCTGATGGCCGCGGGGGGCACGCGCGGTGTGCGCCCGATCGGTTCGCGCGCACTCAATATCGCGCGCATCGAGGCCGGGTTCATCCTGCCGAACGTCGATTTCGTTTCGGCGGAGCACACCTTGCGCACCGGACGGGATCGCTCCCCGCTCGAGCTAGGCCTCGCCTGGCTGGTGGATTTCGGCAAGGGGCACTTCACCGGGCGGCGCTCGCTTCAGCAGGAGCAGCAGCGGGGCGTCAAGCGACAGCTCGTGGGCCTGGACATCGAGGGCAACAAGCCCGCCCACAATGCGCTCCTGTATGCCGAGCACGCCGGGGATCATGAAGTCGGCAACGTGATGTCGGCCATCTGGTCCCCGACCTGCAAGCGCAACATTGCATTGGCCATGGTCGCTTCGCCGCACTTCAGCATCGGCAGTGCGGTGTGGGCCGACATCTACCTCAATCGCGAGCTGGTCTGGGAGCGGCGCATGGCGCGCGCCGTGGTGGTCGAGCGCCCGTTCTATGCTCCGGAGCGGCGGCGCGCGACCCCGCCGGCCGATTACTAGAGGTCTGGTATGCTGGAAGCCAGTAGCCGGTCCAGATCATCTAATGAATAACACTGATCCGAAGGCACTCGCCGACAGGCCCTGGCTCGATCCGAACGCCAAGCCGCAGGTCGTAATCGAGGGGGTGGGCAAGACCTACGGTGCTTTCAATGCGGTCGGCTCGGTTTCCTTGCGCATCTTCAAGGGTGAGATGTTTGCCCTGGTCGGCGCTTCGGGCTGCGGCAAGACGACGCTCCTGCGCATGCTGGCCGGATTCACGGAGCCCTCTGCCGGACGGATCCTGATCGACGATGTGGAAATGAACGGCGTGCCGCCGCATGAGCGACCGGTCAACATGATGTTCCAGTCCTACGCGCTGTTTCCCCACATGAGCGTCGAACACAACGTGGGCTACGGGCTGCGGCGATTGCCGATCAGCGCGGAGGAACGGGCGCAGCGGATCCAGGCCGCGCTGGACATGGTGCAGCTCGGTGCACTGGGCAAGCGCAAGCCACACCAGCTTTCCGGCGGCCAGCGCCAGCGCGTGGCGCTCGCGCGCGCGCTGATCCGGCGACCCAAGGTGCTGCTGCTGGACGAGCCCCTGAGCGCGCTGGACAAAAAGCTGCGCGAGCAGACGCAGTTCGAGCTGATGAACATCCAGTATCGCGTCGGCACGACGTTCATTTTCGTGACCCATGACCAGGACGAGGCGATGGCGCTCTCGACCCGCATCGCCGTCATGAACCATGGCGAGGTGGTCCAGGTCGGCACGCCCTCGCAGATCTACGAGTTTCCGCAGACCCGCTTCATCGCCGATTTCATCGGCACCACCAATCTGTTTGAGGGCACCGTCACCGGCACTGAGCCCGGACAGATCCGGGTCAAGAGCACGGAGGCGGGCGGGGAGCTGCTGGTCGATGACGCGGGGCGCCTGAGCTTCGGGCAGCGCGTCTGGGTCTCGCTCCGGCCTGAGAAGATTCGCCTCAGCAAGCAACCCCCGGTGGGCGAGGGCCTGAACCTGCTGAAGGGGATGGTCCTGGAGCTGGGGTACCTGGGAAACCGCTCGACCTACCGCATCAAGACGGATTCCGGAAAACTGGTCACGGTGTTCGCCCAGAACGAGCAGCGCACCAGCGAATGGTCGATCGACTGGAGCGATGAGGTGTACC
>JANXYA010000141.1 GCA_025350345.1 Gammaproteobacteria bacterium | reverse complement strand
GCCGCCGCCGAACGGGGAGCGCAGCTGGTGCTGATCGGTCGCACCGTGAAGCGCCTCGAGGCCGTGCACGCCCAGATCAGCGCCGCCGGCAGCACCGGCGCCGCCGAGGCGAGCATCGCGCCACTCGATCTGGAACGCGCGCTGGCGGCGGACTACGACACGCTGGCCGCCGCGCTGCACGAGCGCTACGGCCGTCTCGATGGCCTCGTGCACTGCGCCGCGCAGCTCGGGGCGCTCGCCCCGATCGAGCATTACGACATGCTCGCCTGGTGGCGCGTGCTGCACGTGAACCTGACGGCGGCCTTCGCACTCACCCAGGTGCTGCTCCCGGCACTGCGTGCCTCGAAGGATGCCTCCGTGATCTTCAGCTCCAGCGGCGTGGGCCGGCGCGGCCGCGCCCACTGGGGCGCCTATGCGGTCTCAAAGTTCGGCGTCGAAGGCCTCGCCCAGGTACTGGCCGATGAGCTCGAGGGAATCTCCGCGGTGCGCGTCAACGCGCTCAATCCCGGCCCCGCGCGCACGCGATTGCGGCGGCAGGCATTCCCGGCCGAGAACACGGCCAACGTGCCGGACCCGGCGGCCCTGGTGCAACCCTACCTGTGGCTGCTCGGACCGGACAGTCGCGGCGTCAGCGGGCGGAGCCTGGATTGTCAGCCCCTGGAGTCGGCTCTCCCGCGGGCTTGAGGAGCGATTCGATCTCCGCCGGCAGCAACTCGCGCCAGCGCCCGCGCGGCATGCTGCGCTCGAGCTGCAGAGGACCCAGCCGTACGCGCATCAGCCGGCTGACGGCCACGGCCTGGCGCTCGAGCAGCTGGCGCAGGTCATTGCCGCTCGCGCCGATGGTGTCGATCTGGTACCAGCGATTGCTCCCGCTCCCGCCCGCGCCGTCGATGCGGACCACCTTCAAGGCCGTGCCCCGATCGAGCTGCCCGCCCATGATGCCCGCGTGCTGTTCGGCACTGAGTTCCCCGCGCGAGCGCAGGCTGTAGACCACCGGGTGCGCGCGCACGGCGCGCTGCAAGCGCGCGGCCAGCGCGCCGTCGGCCGTCAGCAGTTCCAACCCGCCGTCCACCTGCGGCAGCGGGCTGATGCTCATGAAGCGCGGTCCGGTGCGGCGCGGGAGCTGTGCGGCGAAGGATTCAGGGTCGGCCGGCGTGGACAGGAGCGGCAGGCCCGGTGATCGGTGACAGAGCAGTACCGGCAGTTCCCGCGCGGCGTGCGCCTGGCGGATCAGCCGGCCATCGAGCCGCAGCTGGTCGCTCGCATCCACCCGATCGCCCAGCACCGCGGCCCGGCCATTGATCGACAGGCGCCCGGCGCGAATCCACTGTTCCGCCTCGCGGCGCGATGCGACGCCCAGTCGGGACAGGAGTTTCTGCAGGCGCTCGGGCTCCTGCTCGTGCGCCATGCTGGAATCAATCTTCGGCAGCAGCGCCGGAGGCCACGAGGCCTGGGGCCGCGGCGGAGGGCTCGCGCGCCAGCGCGGGCTCGTCGTCCAGATCGCCTGCATCGTCGGCGAGCGGCGTCGGATCGGGCAGCGCGGCGCGCTCGCCCTCGCCTTGCGCACCCACCTGCAGCACCAGCTGCGGATTGATGTCGGCGAGTGCGCGCAGCTCCGCGAGCGGCGGCAGTTCATCCACGGTGCGCAGGCCGAAGTAGTCGAGAAATTCGCGCGTCGTGCCCAGCAATTCAGGCCGCCCCGGCAATTCGCGATGGCCCACGACCCGCACCCAGCCGCGCTCCAGGAGCGTGCGCACGATGTCCGAACTCACCGCGACGCCGCGCACGGCCTCGATCTCGGCGCGCGTAATGGGCTGGCGGTAGGCAATCAGCGCCAGCGTCTCGAGCAGCGCACGCGAATAGCGCTGCGGCCGCTCCGGCCACAGGCGTGAGATCTCGGTCGCGAACTCGCGCCGCACCTGGATGCGCACACCGCTGGCCGTTTCCTTCAGCTCGAGCGCCCGCCCGGCATACTCGATCTCGAGCGCGGCCAGGCTGGCGCGGATTGCCGCGGTACCGGGCCGCTCGCTCTCGCCGAACAGCGCCGCCAGCTCCTCGAGCCCGAGGGAGCGCCCGGCTGCGAGCAGGCCGGCTTCAACCACATTCTTGATGTATTGCTCGTTCATGATCGACTCTAGGGCTGCGACTGGAACTCACCCGTGTCGGGCACGATCTGCAGTGTAGGGGCTGGCGTGGCGCGGCGCACGTGCAGGGGTGCCAGGGCCTCGGTCTGCACGATCTCGATCAGGCCCTCACGGAGCAGTTCCAGCAGGGCCACGAAGGAGACGGTGACGCCCATGCGGCCTTCGGCCGAGCTGAACAGGCGCACAAAATCAACGAAGCCACCTGGCTCCAGCAGGGCCAGTATGCTGCTCATGCGCTCACGCACGGACAGCTGCTCGCGCTGGATGTGGTGGTGCGCGAACATCTGCGCACGGGTGGCCACGTCGCGGAAGGCGAGCAGCATCTCGCGCAGCGTCACCTGGGGCAGGACCCGCGCGATGGGCCGCTCACGCATTTCGGCGCTGGCCTGGAACACGTCGCGATCCAGCCTCACCAGCTGGTCAACATCGCTCGCCGCACGCTTGAAGCGCTCGTATTCCTGCAGGCGGCGCACCAGCTCGGCGCGTGGATCAGCCTCGCCGTCGGTGCTGTCGGCCGAACGCGGCAGCAGCATGCGCGATTTGATCTCGGCCAGCGTCGCGGCCATCACCAGGTACTCGCCCGCCAGCTCGAGCTGCAGATCCTGCATCAGCTCGATGTAGCGCATGTACTGGCGGGTGATCTCGGCGATCGGAATATCCAGGACGTCGAGATTCTGGCGGCGGATCAGGTACAGGAGCAGGTCCAGCGGCCCCTCGAAGGCCTCGAGAAACACCTCGAGCGCCTGGGGCGGGATGTACAGATCGCGCGGCATCTGCGTCACCGGCTCGCCATTGACGATGGCGAAGGGCATCTCCGCCTGCTCAGGAAGCGGGGGCAGCGGCACCGCCACCGGGGGATTGGAGACGACGACTTTCAGATCGGGCTTCATGTTCGTGAGCGCTATTCGGCGCGCAGGTGCATGGCGCGGCGCACATCATCGAGCGTGTGCCGTGCCGCCTCGCGCGCCTTCTCCGCGCCCTCGGCCACCAGATTCTTCACCAGGTCCGGGTTGTCCTCATAGTCCCTGGCCCGCTCGCGCATGCCGGTCACTTCGGCCACGACCTTTTCGATCAGCGGCTGCTTGCACTCCAGGCAGCCGATGCCGGCACTGCGGCAGCCCGCGCTGGCCCAGTTGCGGGTGGCCTCATCGGAGTAGATCCGGTGCAGGTCGAAGACCGGACAGATGTCCGGATTGCCCGGATCGGTGCGGCGCACGCGCGCCGGATCGGTCTGCATAGCCTTGAGCTTGCGCACGACGCTGTCCGGGTCTTCGCGCAGTCCGATCGTGTTGCCATAGGACTTGGACATCTTGCGGCCATCGAGGCCCGGCACCTTGGGCGTGGCGGTCAGCAGCACACCCGGCTCGGGCAGGATGCTGACGCTGGTGCCCTCCAGGTAGCCGAGCAGGCGCTCGCGATCGGCTACCGTGATGCGGGTATTGCCGCTGACGAGATTGCGCGCCCGCTCCAGCGCGCCGGCGTCGCCCTTTTCCTGGAACTGCTTGCGCAATTGCCGATACAGCGTGATGTTGCGACCGCCCAGCTCCTTGATCGCGCGCTCCGCCCGCGCCTCGAAGTCCGGTTCCTGCCCATAGAGGTGATTGAAGCGCCGGGCAATCTCGCGGGTGATCTCCACGTGCGCCACCTGGTCTTCCCCGACCGGCACGAAAGCCGGACGGTACAGCAGGATATCGGCACTTTGCAGCAGCGGGTAGCCCAGGAACCCGAAGGTCGCCAGGTCCTTTTCGCGCAGCTGCTCCTGCTGATCCTTGTAGCTCGGCACGCGCTCGAGCCAGCCGAGCGGGGTGATCATCGACAGCAACAGGTTCAGCTCCGCGTGCTCCGGCACGTGGGACTGCACGAACAGCGTGGCGACGCCCGCGTTCAGCCCGGCACTGAGCCAGTCGATGACCATCTCGTGGATCATGGACTGCAGGTTTGCGGTGTTGTCGTACTCGGTCGTCAGCGCGTG
>JANXYA010000133.1 GCA_025350345.1 Gammaproteobacteria bacterium | reverse complement strand
GAACTGCAGAGGATCAGCGTGCCGATGTTCGTGGTTGGTACCGAGACCGATCACGTCGCGCCCTGGCGCTCCGCCTACAAGACCCGCTCGCTGACGCGCTCGAGCGATTTCAGCTTCGTGCTGACGAGCGGCGGGCACAATGCAGGCATCATCAGCGGCCCGGTCAACCCGAAGCGCCGGCACCGCAAGCTCAGATGGCAGGATGCGACCGCCACGCTGAGCCCGGAGCAATACCTGGCCGAGGCCGAAGTCTGCGCCGGCTCCTGGTGGCCGACCTGGCAACGATGGCTGGCGGAGCACTCTTCACCCGACAGGGTGGCGCCGCCGCCGCTGGGAAATTCCGCAGCGGGCTTCCCGCCGCTGTGCGACGCGCCCGGCGGCTACGTGCGCGGCTGAGCCCTTGGGATCAGGGCCGGGGCGGAGCGAGCGCCGTCCGTAGTGCGCCGGCTTTTTCGCCGGGCTTCATGAACTTGACCAGGACGCGCTGGCCGATCAGGAACGGCGTGTTGTCGGCCGAGACCACCACCTCCACCACGCGCTCATCGCTCGCCTCGTTGGCGGTGTCGGACTTCAGCTTGCGCGCACCGAAAGTCGCCGCGATGCGAATCACGTGACCCACGGCGAGCTTGCTGGGATCCGCCTCGGGCACGATCTCCGCCTCCTGATCGACGTGCACGTCCGGAATGGCGCTCTCGACGATCTCGGCGCGAACGATATGCGGGATCGCCGGCTCGAGGTCGAACATGTTCGAGACGTTGAGCGTTGAAGCGCCCGCGCCGGGGTTGGCGTAGCGGCGAATGATCTTGCCGTCCATCGGCGCGCGGATGATCGTCAGGTCCTTGTTATATTCTGCCTGGGCCAGCTGCGCCCGCGCCGTCAGCACGGCCGCCTGCAGCGCCGCCAGCTGCGCCTGCGCGGTGGCAATGGCATCGCGCGCCTGATCGAGCTGCTGCTGGGACACGAGATTTGCGTGCACCAGCGCCTCGAGGCGCGCGTATTCGCGCTGCGCAGTCGTGAGATTGACCTGGGTCAGGGCCAGCTGGCTCTGCGCCTGTGCCACCGCAGCACTGGCGCTGTTGGCCGCCAGCACGTACTCGTCGTCTTCCTGGCGGGCCAGAACCTGCCCCTTCCTGACCGTGTCGCCCTCCTGCACCATCACCTCCCTGATCACGCCCGGGCTGCGGGCCGCCACCTCGACGATCCCGCCTTCAATGTCAATCTTGCCATTGGAAATCGTCGCGTAGGGCGACGGCGGTGGCACAGCGGCCCCCTTGTCCCCAGGCGCGCCCGGATGGCACGCCGTGAGCAGCAGCGCGCTCGCACTCAACATCACCACAGTCATCGACGAAGTGAACTTGCAAGGCATGGCTTTTCCCGCGGTGGCCTCAGTCGTGAAACGATGGGGGTTCCGAGATCATCTGATCGTTCAGGATCTTGCCGTCTTCCATGTGGATGATGCGATCGGCGTGGGGTTCCAGACGCGGATCGTGGGTGACGACCACGATGGCGGCTCCCCTTTCTTTCGCCGCCTGGTGGAGCAAGCTGATCACGACTTGCCCGTTGACAGAATCCAGCGCGGAAGTCGGCTCATCGGCGAAGATCAGCGACGGCGCCTTGGCCAGCGCGCGCGCGATGGCGACGCGCTGCTTCTCGCCGCCGGACAGTTCGGCCGGCTTCTGGTGCAGGCGTTGGCCCAGGCCCACCGTCTCCAGTACCGCCCTGGCACGGGTGCGTGATTCCCGTTTGCTCACTCCGCAATACTTGAGCACCTGCACGACCTGCTCGGTGGCATCCAGGGACGGAAAGAGGTTGAAACCCTGGAAGATGAAGCCGCAATGGTCGAGCCGGAACTTGTCGATCTTGCCGGCGCGCTTCTTCCACAGGTTTTCGCCCAGCGCCAGCACCTCGCCCTCATCGGGCCTCATGAGTCCGGACAACGCCGCGATCAGGGTTGACTTGCCGGACCCGGACGGCCCCATGACCATGGTGACCTGGCCATGATAGGCATTGAAGGCGACATCCTTAAGGACCTGCTGACGCAGCTTGCCGATCTTGTAAGCCTTGCTCAGGCCCCGGGCGTCGATGGCGAGTCGGCTCATCGCAGCAGATCCGCCGGTTGGCTCTTCTTCAGGATGCCGAGCGACAGCACGCCCGACAGGGCGGCGATGAGCAGCAGCGTGACGGCCACGGGTATATCGACGAACAGAGGAAAATCCATTGGCACGCCGGAAGCCCTGGCCAGGACCCCGACGATACCGGTAAGAACCGCGGTGAGGGCGAGCCCGGCCAGGCCGACCCACAGACTCAGTTCCATCACGATCAGGCGCAGGCTCCCCATCGAGACTCCGAGCGCCCGCAGGCTCGCGAACTCCTTGATGTTCGCGAGCAGCGCACCTTGCAGGGTTTGCCAGGTGATGACGATACCGATGAACGCGCCGACGACGACGGCGAAACCGATCATCACGACGATGCCGCCTTCTTTCAGCATCGATCTCTGGTTGACTTCGGACAGATCTTCGCGCGACCAGGCCTTGAACTGGCCCTTGCCGAGGACATTCAATTCCGCCGCCACCTGCCGGGCGCGTGACGGATCCTTGATCTTGACCAGCAGCGGGCCGACACGCGGGCCATCATCAACATGGAATAGCAGCTTGGCCGTCTGACGCGACAGGAAAACCATGGAATTGAACATGGATGGATACCCTGCCGTGATCGCACGCACCCAGACCGTAATGCCGTTCATTTTGGCCTTATCGCCTGCTTGTACGCCCAGCTTGGCGAGGCTGGAGCGATCCACGACCACCGCATAGGGCTCCTGCAGCGCCTGCACAATGTCATCGCCAAAATCGTTGGGGAGGGTAACGGCGCCCTTGACCGGATCGACGACGACGACCTGAACGCCGTTGCCCTTGGCGGTCTGGCCTTCCTTGGGGAAGTTGGACCAGAAGGCCCAGTTCTCGTTCAACGGCTGGACTTCCAGTACGTCGGGATGCTCGTAGACTTCCGGAATGTTGCGGCGGGGCTGGCCGGAATTGTTGCCGAAAAGGCTGTCTGCCTCCGGCGGCAGGATCATGACCTGGGCCGGCGAGCGATCGATGGTGGCCGTGAAGGACTTGCTCATCCCCATGAACATGCCGGTCATCGCGAGCACGAGCAGGCCCGCTACGGCGAGCGCGACGACGGCGGCCAGGTAGCGGCGCCACTCATAGATCAGGGTGGAAAGAGCGAGCGACACTAGGCGAGCAGCGCCGCGGCCTCAGTGAGCGACTGGTCGAGGATCGCCACCAGGCGGTCGACCTCCGCGGGCGTGATGATGAGCGGCGGGCAGATCACGATCGTGTCGCGCACCGCGCGCACCATCAGTCCGTTGGCGATACACCGATCGCGCAGCACAGGTCCGGCCGTGCCCTCCTTGTCGCCGAAGCGCAGGTTCGTGCCGGCCTGGCGCACGATCTCCACGGCGCCGATCAGACCGAGTGAGCGCACCTCCCCGACCATCGCGTGCGAACGGAGCCGTTGCAGGGCCCGGGTGAAATACGGGCCGATCTCGTTGGCGACGCGCGCCACCAGTCCCTCGCGCTCGATGATCTCGATGTTGCGGAGCGCGACCGCCGCGCAGGTCGGGTGGCCCGAGTAGGTGAAGCCATGGAAGAACTCGCTGTCCTTCTCGCGCAGCAGTTCGACGATCGGATGCGAGACGACCGTGGCGGAGATCGGCAGATACCCGGATGAGAGCCCCTTGGCCATGGTCACGATGTCGGGGCGCAGGCCGTAATGCTGGTAGCCGAACCAGCGGCCCAGGCGCCCAAAACCGCAGATCACCTCATCGCAGATCAGCAGGACCCCGTACTTGCTGCAGATCGCCCCCACCCGCTCCCAATAGCCGGCCGGCGGAATGATCACGCCGCCGGCGCCCTGCACCGGCTCGCCGATGAAGGCCGCGACCCGCTCCGGCCCGAGCTTCAGGATCCGCTGCTCGAGCGCGTCCGCGGCCCGCGCCGCGAAGGCCGCTTCGCTCTCGCCAAAACCGTCGCCAAACTGGTAGGGCTGCATGACGTGCTCGACGCCGGGAATCGGCAGGTCGCCCTGCGCGTGCATGAGCTTCATGCCGCCCAGGCTCACGCCCGCGACGGTGGAACCGTGATAGGCATTCCAGCGGCTGATGAAGATCTTGCGCTGCCTCTGGCCGCGCAGGTCCCAGTAGTGGCGCGCCAGGCGGAAGGCCGTGTCGTTGGCCTCGGATCCCGAGTTGCTGAAGAACACGTGCTGCAGCTCGCCGCCCGTGAGCGCGGCAATCCTGGCCGCCAGCATTACCGTCGGCGCGGTCGCGGTGCGGAAGAAGGTATTGTAGAAGGGCAGCTGCAGCAGCTGCGCGCGCGCCACCTCGGCGAGTTCGGCGCGCCCGTAGCCCACGTTCACGCACCACAGCCCGGCCATGCCGTCGAGGATCGCCACGCCGTCGGCGTCGTAGATATAGCAGCCTTCCGCGCGCGTGATGATGCGGCTCCCGCCGAGCGCCTGCATCAGGCGGTAGTTCTGCTGTGCCGGCAGGTGATGGGCCAGGTCCAACTCACGCAGGCGCGCGGTGCCCGGTTCAGTCTCGACACGCCCGTTCCGTGACTGCATGCTCAGCGCCTCTGCAGCCAGAGAGCGATCGCCTGTGGCAGCTCGCGCTGCGCGCGGCCGCTGACGTACATGCCGATGTGGCCCACATCCAGGCCGAGTGCCAGGTAATCCTTGCTGCCGACGAGGCCCTCCAGTGGAGTCGAAGCGGTGGGCGGGACGAGATGATCCTGCTTGGCGTAGATGTTCAGCAGCGGCTGGGTCAGCTGCCGGAGGTCCACGCGGCGACCGCCGATCTCGAGCGTGCCCTTCAGCAGGCGATTTTCCTTGAAGAACCAGCGGGCGAACTGGGCGAACGCGGCGCCGGCCTGCCCCGGGCTGTCGAAGATCCACTTCTCCATGCGCATGAAGTTGTCGATCTGCGCCTGGTCGCTCCCGCCATCGAGGAGGTTGACGTACTTCTGCTGCAGCAGGCGGAAGGGCATCAGCGACACATAGGCGGCGTTCAGCACCTCGCCGGGCACGATGCCGTGCGCCGCGACGAGCGCGTCGACATCGATGCTCTGCACCCACTTCGACAGCAGGTTGTCGCTGGTCTGGAAATCAACGGGCGTCACCATGGTGATGAGGTTGCGCACGCGCTCGGGATGCAGCGCGCTGTAGCACAGGCTGAAGGTGCCGCCCTGGCAGACGCCGAGCAACGTGGTCGACTCCAGCTGGTGTTCGCGCAGCACCACGCCCAGGCAGCGGTGGATATAACCGTTGATGTAATCGTTCAGGTCGGTAAAGCGGTCCGCGCCGTCGGGATACCCCCAGTCGATGAGGTAGAGGTCGAGGCCCAGTTCGAGCAGCCGGCGGATCAGCGAACGATCGGGCTGCAGGTCCATCATGTAGGGGCGATTCACCAGCGCATAGACGATCAGCACCGGCGGCAACTTGGCGCTCGGCGCGATGGGCCGGTAGTGATACAGCGTCAGCTTGTCTTCGCGATAGACCGCGTCTTTTTCCGAGCAGCCGAAACTCACCGCGGACGCGGCCTGGAGCGATTGATAGGTCGCCGCGATCTTGCCCTGGAGTTCGCCCAACTCCTGGAGCGGTGTTGACGGCTCTTCGGCGGCCGGCACGCTTCAGCCCCGCGCGCCGGCCAGGGCCGCCTTCAGCTCCTTGAGCTGCTGATGGATGCTGTTGAGTTCCGCGCGCGTGGGCAGATCAAACTGCTTCGTCCATTGCTCCACCAGTTCCCGCTGCGCACTGCGCAGCTGGCTCAGTGCATTGGTGAGTTCCGCCTGCGCCTGCACGAAAGCCGCACCGCGCGCCGCCTGCGCGTAGACGCCCTCGGCGGCATCGACCCACAGGTCATAGACCTCCTTCATCGAAGCGGGCGGCGTGCCGCCCTTCAGCCGGGGCGCCAGGCGCTCGCCCAGCTCGCGCAGGGCCCTGCCGATGATATCGTTCCATTGGCCGCTGAGCTGCGCCTGCGCCTGCGTGCTGCGGGCGCCCAGCTGCAGCAGGCGCTGCCAGGATTCCTGCTGTTCGCGTGCCGGGCCCAGCGCGGGCACATTGAACAGGCCGTCCATCCCGCTCAGCCCACCCATCCCCGGCATCATGCCCATTCCCGGCGCGCCACCCATGCCGGGCATGCCGAAGCCCATGGCCGGAGATGCTCCCAGGGCCGCTGTGCCCCACAGGCTGGCAAACTGCTGCTGCAATCCGGCCAGCCCGTCCGTGAACTGGCGGCTGCGCTGATCCGGATCGGGGATCGCCGTGGAGCGGTTCAGGAGCTCCCACAACGCACCGGATACGCCCAGATAGCGCTCGCATTGCTGCAGAAAGGCCCGCCCCAGATCCTCGGGACTACCACCTGGGGCGATGGCGGCGCCCGCTGCGGCTTGAGCGCCGGCTCCAGCGGCCCCGGCGGCTGCCCAGGCCTGGCTCATCTCGGTCCACTGGCGCAGCATGTCGGCCTGGGCCTTCTGCATCGCTGCCGACCAGTCGCCGGTCGGATTCGAATCGCTGGTCATGCCGCCTCCAAACAGTTTTGTCAGTAACGCCGCGGGATGAAATCATACGCCCTGACCCGGGCGCTGACTAAGGAGACCGACATGTACAACAGGGCCATTCCCGCATTGATCGCAGTGGTGATCCTGGGAAGCGCCGCGACCTGGTACTGGTGGCCACGCCTCGCGCCGACCCCGACGCCGCCGCCACTGGTCAGCGCGCCACCGGCGCCCGAGACGGAGCCGGTAATTGCGCATCCGCTGCCGGCGAGTGTGGACGCCGGGGCGGCGCTGCCGGCGCTGAAGGACAGCGATCCGGCCTTCCTGGCCGCGATCGTGCAGCTGCCCGGCGGCGATGCGTTGCGCGCCCTGCTGCAGCCGGAGACCCTGATTCGCCATATTGTGGCCACGGTGGACAATCTGCCGCGTCCCCGCCTCGCGGTGGAACTGCGCCCGGTGCGCTCCACACCGGGCCCCTTCCTCACCGTCGGCGAGGAGCAGCAGGCCACGCTGGATGATCGCAATGCGTCGCGCTACGCCGCGGCGATTGCGGCTCTCCGCGCGCTCGACATGCGTACGGTCAGCGCGCTCTACCAGCACTACTACCCCCTGTTTCAGCGCGCCTACGAGGACCTGGGTTATCCGCACGCCTATTTCAACGACCGCCTCGTGGCGGTCATCGACCACCTGCTCGCCACTCCACAGCCGCCCGAGCCGTTGGCACTCGTGCGGCCAAAGGTCTTCTGGGAGTTTGCCGATCCGGAACTCGAGGCGCGTTCCGCGGGCCAGAAGCTCCTGGTGCGCATGGGCCGCGAGAATGGCGCCGTCGTGCGCACCCGGTTGCGTGAACTGCGCGCGCTCATCGTCACCGCGCCGGGCAGCGCGCCAGGCGCTGCACCGGCCGGCCAGGGCCACTGACCCGTGGCCCAGAGCGCCGGTTCGGCCGCGAACCAATCGGGAATGCGGCGGTCAGTACGCCCAAGGATGCACAGCCGCGTACATTTAGGCCACCGCTCGACTCGCACTGGGCGATCGCTCAGTGCCGTGGGGGTGCTGCTCGTCGCGCTGTGGGCCGGGGCCTGCGGGACGCTGGCGACGCTTCCGCCACCGGCCGGTGTTGCGCTCGCGGGCCAATGGCAGCAGGACAGCGCCGCCAGCGATAATTTCGAGACCAAGCTGAAGGCGCTGCTGGAGATTCAACGCCGCCGCATGCTCCCGCGGCACGGCGCAGCCGGAATGGGCGGCGGCCGGCGCGGCGGTGGTGATTCCTCCGGCGATCGGGATTCAGGCGGCAGCATCGATAACCCGAATAGCGAGGCCTACTCCCTGGTCGTGCCGCCCGAGGAGCCGGACAAGGTCCGCTCGCGCCTGGGCGATGAACTGCGCCCGCCGGCCGTGCTGCTCATCGCGATCGACAAGGAGGCGCTGGAGATCAGCCCCGACGCCGAGCCCACGCGGCGCTACTTTCCCGACCAGACGGTGTCACGCATCGACAGCAGCGGCGCAGCCAATGTCGAAAGCGGCTGGAACCAGCAGGCCTTCGTGGTCCGCGCGCACTACACCAATCGTTCGGAACGCAGCTGGCGCTACGAGGTGGAGAGCGGGAGCAATGTGCTGCGCGTTAGCTTCGAGGCCAACGCCCCGGAATTCGGCCGCTTTACGCTGCAGACCCGCTATCGGCGGGTGGCCCCGCCGCCCGCCGGTGCAAACTAGAGCGCCGAGTCGTCCATCTCGCCGGTACGGATACGCACCACGCGATCGATGCCGGTGACGAAAATCTTGCCGTCACCGACTTTTCCGGTCTTGGCCGCCTTCACGATGGCGTCCACGACCTGGTCGACGAGTTCGGAGCGCACGCCGATTTCGATGCGCGTCTTGGGAACGAAATCGACGACGTATTCGGCGCCGCGATACAACTCGGTGTGACCGCGCTGGCGCCCAAAGCCCTTGACTTCGGTCACCGTCATGCCGGAAATGCCGAGTTCCGACAGGGCCGAACGCACTTCATCCAGCTTGAAGGGCTTGATGACGGCAGTGATCAGTTTCATTGCGGCTCCCTGGCGGCCCGACGGATTCTTCTCCGGGCCGTATCGTAGCGCAAATTGCGGCGCCATGGCTCAGGCTCCGCGGTCCGTCAACTCGTGCACCACGGCGTCAACGCTGGCGCCGCCGAGCACCGCTCCGCTCAGCCCGGGCAGGGCGGCCGCGCTCAGCACCGCGAACACCGGGTCCTTCAGCCGCGCAAGACGCAGGGTCAGTCCCGGCCGCAGGCTCCCGGCAGCGAATTGGCCGAGTGCTTCGATGGCAGTGCCGTCAAGATTCGGCGATTCCTCCAGGCTCAATACCAGCGCGCGCACGGTGGGTGCGGCGGCCACGCGCGCCGCCACCTCCTCCAGGATCGCCTCCGCATTGGCAAAGAACAGCGGTTCCTCCGGCCGCAGGATCAGCACGCCCGGCACCACCTGCACCTCCGGGTGGAACCCCAGGCTGACAAAATCGTGGCTGCCGGCGAGCCGCCCCAGCACGCTGACACGCGGTTGCGTGAATTCGCGTATCAGCAGCGCCAGACTGACGCCGATCGCGACCAGCAATCCGTCCAGCACGCCCAGCAACAGCACCGCGGCGACGGCCACCGCGACCAGCACGCGATCGCGCTTCCATTTCAGGTAGGGCCGGAGCGGCTCGATGGTCAATGCATGGCGCATGGCGAAGATCACGATCGCCGCCAGCACCGGTTCGGGCATGCGCTCCACCCATGGCAGCAGCAGACCCAGGGCCGCGAGCACGCATGCGGCGGCCACCAGCCCCGACAGGCGCGAGCGCGCGCCGAGGGACTCATGCGCGGCCGTGGCCGAGTAGCCCGCGCCCACCGGCATGCCCTGGAAAAGCCCGGCGACCACGTTGGCGGCGCCGAGCGCCAGCAGCTCGCGATTGACGTTGACCGCATCACCATGGCGCAGGGCGCTCGCCCGAATCGAACCGTAACTCTCCGCGAACAGCACCAGCATCAACGCAACCGCCAGCTCCATGGCGCGCAGCCACTCCTCGAAGGACAGCCCGGGCAAGTGCACCCGAATCGCGCTCAGCTCGATCGGCCCCACCAGCATGACATCCGCGCCGCGCGCTCCCAGCAGCGGCACCGCGGCGATGCCCAGCGCAATGACGGCCAGGGTGCCTGGTAGGCGCGGCCAGCGCTGCAAGATCACCAGGATCAGCAGCGCCGCGCCGCCCAGCAGCAGACTGGACTGATGCCATTCGGAATGCCGTCGCACGATCTCGGCGAGGAGCGGTGCCACCGCCGTGTGGGTCGCCTGGATGCCGCAGAGGCGCGCCAGCTGGCGCACGCTGATCACGATGGCCAGCGCGAGGGCCAGGCCGCGCACTACCGGCCGGGCAATCACCTGCGCCATGCGGCCCAGCCGCATGGCGCTGGCGGCCAGGAACAGGACCCCCGCCATCATCACGATGGCGGCCGCGGCGGCCAGGGCCTGTGGCCCGGATACGCCGGGGAGGGAGCGCAGTGCTGCCGCCAGTACCGCGGCGGACGATGAAGTGGCGGCCACGATGGCAAAGCGGCTCCCGCCCAGGAGCCCATAGGTCACCAGCCCGGCGACGGCGGCCAGCAGGCCGGACAGCGGCGGCAGTCCCGCGATGCCGGCGTAAGCCACGGCTTCCGGCAATACCAGGCCGGCAATGGACAGTCCGGCAATCAGGTCGGGCCAGGGCCGCCTCACCGGTGGCTGCCGGACCAGCCTGGGAGGTATCGGGCGGCCGCGGATCTGGCCAGTTTCGTCCCTTCGCGCACGGCCCGCCGCAGCTCACGCCGCAACAGTGCGCGGCTGAAGTGTGCGCGAAAGAAATCCGCCCAGAGAAACTCCGCGAAGGGCGCGCTGGACTTCGCGTACCCCCCGGCGTGACGCACGCGCCCGGCCAGGCTTCTATAGGGATCGTCCTTCAGTGAGCTCAGGCGGGCCGGGATTTCGCTGCAGTCCCGGCGCCGGCCCTTGGCGTCATATGGATGCGCCCAGGCGCGGAACTCCATCGTCCGCCAGAACACCGCGGTTTCCAGCCACGAAAGATCGTCCTGCGCCGCGACCCATACGTTCGGAACCTCTTCCTCGATCAGTGCCAGCGCGAGATGGTGGTGATCGGTGATGTAGAAGCGGCTGCCTGGCCCCAGTACGGCGGGAAACACCTGGTGCTCAAGGACCGCCCGGCGCGCCTTGCGGCCCAGCGCGGCCCACTCCCTGCGCTTGGCCGCCACTTCTGCAAATCCGACCGACATCTGCGTCGGCCGCAGCCGTTCGGGAGTTTCGCGCCGGAGATGGTATTGAGGGTATTCGGGCCACATGCGTTCGCTCCCCTGTCTTAGCTTGTCGCCGCATAAAGTGTATAACGTGCCCGATGCACCTGCCGCCCGTCTATTGCCGCCGAGCCTGAGACTGCGCAGTCAAGTCCAACACCGGCGCCTCGCCTTCGCCCTGGCGCTGCTGGCGGCGCTCCTGTGGGGGCTGCTGCCCCTGGCCCTGTGGCTGCTGACGCCCGTGCTCGACACCTTCACGATCACCTGGTGCCGCTTCCTGTTCGCCGCCGTGGTGGTCGGCGCGCTGCTGGGCCGTGCCGGTGTGCTGCCCCGGCCCTGGCGTCTGGCCGCACCGCTCCCGTTGCTGCTGCTGGTCGCGATCGTCGGTGTGACCATCAACTACACCCTGTTCGTCGTCGGCGTCAGCCTCACTTCACCCGCCATCGCACAGGTTGTCACGCAGCTGGCCAACCTGTTCCTGCTGTTCGGCGGCCTGATCGTCCTGGGGGAGCGCTTCAGCCGTCTGCAATGGTTCGGCTTTGCGGTGCTGCTCACTGGACTGGGGCTGTTCTTCAACAGACGGCTCCCGCTGCTGTTCGGGGTGCGCGCCCATGAGGGTTTCGGCGTGCTGCTGCTGTTGGTCGGCGCCATGACCTGGGCCTGCTATGGCCTGGCGCAGAAGCGCCTGCTGCGCGCGCTGAGCTCGCCGCAGACGCTGTGGCTGCTGTACGTCGGGGGCGCCCTGCTGCTCACCCCGCTGGTGCACCCGGCGAGGCTCCAGGGGCTGAGCCACACCCAGGCCTGGGCGTTGCTGTTCTGCTGCTTCAACACGCTCATCGCCTACGGTGCCTACGCCGAGGCCATGAAGCTCGGTGAAGTGGCGCGGGTCAGCGCCACGGTCAGCATCTCGCCCCTGTTCACCCTGCTGGGTGGGATCCTCGCCCCGTACTGGTTGCCCGGGTTCGCTGCGATCGAGGCGCCCGACGCGCTGATGCTGCTGGGTGCCTGCGCCGTGGTGGCCGGATCCGCCCTGTGCGCCATGGGCGCCGATCGGGTCGCCGTCTAAACCATCGACCCGGAAACGCACTCCAAGTACACATGGTTGGCGAAGACTTCGAGGCCCTGTACCGGGCGCACGTGGGCCAGGTCTATGGCCTGTGCCTGCGCCTGACAGGGCAGGCCGCCCTGGCCGAGGACTGCACGCAGGATTGCTTCATCGCGGCCTGGCGCGCACTCCCCCGCTTCGAGGGGCGGAGCCGGTTTGCCACCTGGCTGCATCGGATCGCGGTCAACGCCGTCCTCACGCAGCGGCGCCGGGGCCGCGGCGATCCCCTGCGGGAAGCCGATGAGCTCGACGGGGAAGCGCTGCAACTGAGCGATGGCGGAGAGGCCGCGGACACCATCGACGTCGAGCGCGCCCTGCGGCGCCTGCCGCCCGGTGCGCGTGACGTGCTGGTGCTGGTCGGCATCTACGGTCACACCCACGAGGAAGCGGCGGCGATGCTCGGCATCGCCATCGGCACGAGCAAGGCGCAATTGCACCGCGCGCGCCGGCTGCTGGCAACACAACTGGGCATCGGCCTGGAGACGGCATGAACAGCGAGATTTCCGGATCCGTGGACGAGGCACTCGCGCGCCTGCCGCGCGAGCTCACTCCGGCGCGCGACCTGTGGCCTGCCATCGCGCAGGCGATGCATGAGGGTGCGGCGAACCGGCAGCGCGAGCCGGGCCCGGCACGCTGGCCGCAATGGCCGGTGGCACTGGCCGCGAGCCTGGGGCTAGTCGGCCTGGTGGGGGCGCTGTCCTGGTCGGTGCTGCGCCCGCAGGCGACGGCCTCGTTGCTCGCGCAAGGCGGCACCGCAGCACCGGCGCAGCAGACGATGGTGAGTTTCGAAGCTCCGCGGGATGCGGCCTTCCTCTCCGCCCGCGCGGCGCTGCAGAGCACCTACGAGGGGCGCCTTGCCCTGCTGGCCCCGGCGACACGGGAGCGCGTGCGCGCGGATCTGGAAACCATTCGCAAGGCCAACGCGGACATCCGCGATGCACTGAGCCGCGATCCGGCCAGTCCCCTGCTCCAGCAGCTGCTGCGCAGCACCTGGCAGCAGGAGATCGAGCTCTACACCGGCGTATCCCAAGCCACAGAACCCATGCTTACGAGGAGAACTTGATCATGAAACCGATGAACTTCGCGGCGCGACCCATCCGCCTGGCACTGCTCCCTGTACTGCTGCTGCCCTGCTTCGCCGCCCCTGCGTTCGCGAGCACCAAGCCCTTCGCCGCCAAGACGGCGGCCGATCCTACCGGCACCGTCGAGATCGTCAACGTCGCCGGCTCGATCGACGTCACGGGCTGGGATCAACCGCTGGTCGATGTGAGTGGCACCATTGGCGACAAGGTCGAGCGCGTTGACGTCACTGGCAGTACCGGCGCCGGCAGCGGCAATCACACCACGATTCGCGTGGTGCTGCCTTCCGGCAGCAGCTGGATGGGCGACAGTTCGGCGCACCTGAAGATCAAGATACCGCACGGCAGTTCACTGGAGGCCTCGCTGGTCAGCGCCGACCTCACCGTCAGCGCGATCGACGGCAGCCAGAAGCTGCAGACCGTGAGCGGTGACATCAGCGGCAGCGCCGGCGGCAACCTGCAGGTCAATACGGTGAGCGGCGACGTGCGCATGAGCACGCACGATGATCACGCCCTGCAGATCAAGTCCATCAGCGGTGATATCACCGTGAGCGGAGCAGACGGCGATGTCCGGGTCAGCACCGTCAGTGGCGACGCCGAGCTCACGCTGGGCAACCTGAGCAACGCGCACTTTGAGAGCGTCTCGGGCGATGTAAAGGTGAGCAGCGCGCTCACGCCGTCGGGCCAGTTCGAGGCCTCCTCGATCAGCGGCGATCTGCGCGTCAAGTTCACCGCACAACCCGATGCCGACATCGAGGTGCAGAGCTTCAGCGGCAGCATCAGCAACTGCTTCGGGCCGAAGCCCACCGAGGAGCACTACGGGCCCGGCAGCCGGCTCAGTTTCCGCAGTGGCAAGGGTGGTGGGCGCGTGCATATCGACACCAAGAGCGGCGACGTGACCGTCTGCACGCAGAAATAGCGGCTCCGGTGCGGGCGGTGCCAGAGGCCGCCCGCACCTCGATACCACATCCGAGGCATTACAGGAATCGCGCGGCCGGACACGCCGGGATCGCCGGCTACCTGCGCGAACCTCTAGAACCTGTAAATCGTCCCATAGTGCGCGTTCATAACCAGCTCAACCCCTACGGCGTTACCAGCGTTGGATAGTAATATGCGGCGTAGCAGGCGACAGACCCGCAGGCTTCGTCAATGACAGTCTCTGCCACGTAACCTCCAGCATTGGTGAACTCATTACCTATGACGCTGTTGCTCGGGGGCGTCGTGCTGGGTAGCTCAAGAGCCACTGCTGGGCAGTAAGACGACACTGGTGCGCCTTCGCTAGTCGCCACGTTCGCGGTGGCGCTAGTGAGATTGCCACTCAAGTCCCATTGCAGATGCGCGCAATTCCAGATGGTCTTCACCGTAGAGCCTCGACCGCTGTGCCCGCAAGTAAAATACGCCGCCACTTGTCCCAACACATAGACACCATTGGAACTGAAACCCGTAACAACTGCCGCATACGCGTAGGTAGTGGCCTGCCATGCGGAACAACCGGTTGTATAGACTGGTGGGTTCAGTGCGATGGTGTGGGGGGTCGCCAAATTGAGCGTGCCCGCATGTGCGACCGGAGCGGCCAGTAGCGCAAGTGTAAACACAAATGGTTTCATATTGATCCTCCCACAGTACGACTTGAGACGGCCAAGTATTGGCCGAGAAAGAATCTGCACCGGGGGCCGGCGCAGCCCGGCTGGGCTGCGCCGCCTACTCCAGCCGGCTATCGATCTTCTTCGTGATCGATCCGCACTTCGGTTGCCGTGACGGTGCTGCCGGTCGCGGTCCCACGCACCGCAACGATTTGTCCGACCGCCTGCGTAAAGAAATCCGCAGCGCTCAGACTGTGGCCGCCTTCGACGTCACCAAAGCTGGCATTGGTGGCGTCAATCGTGATGCCGAGAATCATGAATTGCGGGGGCGTGCTCGCGGTGAACGGGCCGCGCACCGCCACTTCGGTCGAGGGCGGCTCGCGCTCGAGCCTGCTCGCCAACACGTTCCCGCTCCCGGCCGGATTCTCGTAGCCGCGGATCTCGACTCTGTCGCCGACGTTCACGTTGGCGAGCGTAAAGAGCTGGACCTGCGCGCTGCTCTCATCTTCGTAGCGGGTGTTCGCGTCAACGGTGACCGTCACGCCCAGGAGGGTGAGCGTGTTGTTTGACGCGTCGACCGCCGTCGCGGTCGCCGCCAGCTCGATGGCCGCGACACGCTCGATCTCGATCCGATCGGCGACCAGCACGCCATTGGCATCGAGCATGCCACGCACCTCGACCCGTACGTTGAGCGCCAGGTCGGCGGCCGTACCACCCTTGAATTGCGTTGTGGCCGTGGTCGTGACCTTTACGCCGCCCACGTCAAAATCGGTCGCGGACGCGAAGCGCGTGATCAGGCCCTCCTGCTCGACATGGCCGCCGTCGGCCACGTCACGCGGGTCCGTTTCCGCACGGTGAACGGTGGTGGCCGTCAACATCACCGCCACCGCATCAAATACAGTTCCCCGCGCCACCACCAGGTCGCCATTGGCCGGCAGCCCGGCGGAGAAACCACTGAGCATCGCGGTCGAGTAGTCCACCGTCAGGCCGTTGATCATGAAAGTGTGGGGGGTGGCGTTAAGACCAGCCACCGTGCCCAGCACCTGCAGCGGCTCGTTGGCTTCGGCGCGCCCAATACGGGTCGCGGAAATGACCCCGCCCGTGCCCGGGAAACCGCTGACTTCAATGGCGTCGCCAATCGCGAGACCGGTCAGATCCGCTGGTGAGATGCCCGCGCCGAAAGAAGTGTTGGCGGTAACGTCGACCGTCTGGCCTAGCACCGTGAGCTGATTGGCCACCGCATCTATGGCGGCGACAGGGCCGACGACATCGTCCTCAACATCGACGCTGGCGGCCTCGCCCTGGCCGGCCTGCAGGTCCTGGCGGCCTTGCACCAGCGCCACCTCGCCCACCGCGAGATCCGACTGTGTGACTGAGAGGCCATTCTTCTTCAGGGCGGCGGCCGACACGTCGTAGCGCACACCATTCACAAAAACACTGCCGAAAGCCGTAATCGTTCCCGAGGTAGCCACCATCTGCATGGCGTTCATGCCGGTAGTTGAGATGCTGCCGCCGCCGCAGGCCCCCAGCACGATGAGCGCCGCCAACGCCACCCACATCGCTTTCATGTTCCACCCTCCAGTAACGGAGCCACGCCGATCGAGCGAGGAGAAATCAAGGCGACGTAATTTGGCGCCAGGAATCTGGCCGGCGCACTCTGTCGGCGGGGGCCGACTCATGATCTTGCATAAGCCAATGAATTGCTGCGCCGCCGTAGCGCACCCATGACGCCACGTGGACGGCTATGTCACATGGCTCCGGCGATCTGCCGGGGCTGCGTCGCAGCGCGCGGGCGAATGTTTCAGAAGCGCGCGTGCAAATAGTGCTGCTGCACAATCGTGCCTGTGCACAAAGGCGCGCCAACTCTGCACAGCGATCACACGCTGCACTAATGGGCCCTGGACGATGCCGCGCCTTTCGTTGCGGCGGCGGCCGTGTGCCGGCGACGCCCGCGGCTGTCACGGTTCTGAAACATCCGGCGAACCGGGCCGGCGGCGGCAGAGTGCGGCCAGCAGGGCCCCGCCTTGGATCCTTGAACCCTGGGCCCACCACGGGGTACTCACTGATCCGTTTTGTTTGTATCGCGTACCTTCGTAGTAAACGGTACCTGATTTACAGTGTTTCCCACCCCGAATTGCGCTGTTTCCCCCGTCCCCAAGGACTAACCCTGTTGCTAAGTTGTCTACCGTTACCGATCGCTTGAATTGACTGTGGGGAAGAGGGGTACAGGGAAGATGGTTCAATCAGTCCTGGCTGAGTCAGGCCGCTGTGGGACGTGGACGGCCATGCCGCTGCGGCAGGCGCTCGCGTTGCTCGCGTTGCTGGCGATGGGCTTGGCCATCACGCCGGCGCACGCCGTGCCCAGCTTTGCGCAGCAGACCGGCATGCCCTGCCAGCAGTGCCATACAACGGCGTACGGTCCTGCGATGACGGACTACGGCCGGCAGTTCAAAGTGAACGGTTACGTCTTCGGAGACAACAAGCCCCTGGTCCCCGTCGCACTGATGGTGCAGGGCGGGTACACGCACACCAGCGCGGATCAACCCACGCCGCCGGCACCGCAGTTCGGCGTCAACGGGCAGCTTTCGGTTGATCAGATCAGCCTTTTCATCGCCACCCGGCTCACGGACCATCTGGGCCTGTTCTCCCAGATCACCTATGACGGCATCGGCCACGGCGTGAGCTGGGACAACACTGACCTGCGCTATGCGCGCAACTTCAATGTCGGCAGCACGGCGTTGGTTGCCGGCGTCAGTGTGAACAACAACCCCACCGTGCAGGATCTGTGGAATTCAACGCCTGCCTGGGGCTTCCCCTACATCTCCTCCGCGCTCGCTCCCACGCCCGCCGCCGGCCCGTTCATCGGCGGACTCGGTGCCACCGTCCTGGGCGCCACGGCATACGTGATGGCGAACAACCGCTACTACCTGGAATTGGGCGGTTACCGAGGGGTGTCCGGCCACTGGCTCGACAATCTCGGTCCCGGGGCCGATTCCAGCCCCCACTTGAGTGGTTTCGCGCCCTATTGGCGGGCGGCCGTCAACCTGAACACGGGCCCGCACCTGTACTCCTTCGGAACCTTCGGCATGGATGCGCGGGTGCAGCCCGATCCGACCGTCGCGGCGAAGGATCGCTACACCGACTTCGGGTTTGACGCGACCTACCAGTACGCCGGCGCGAGCAATGGCATCGTCTCTGCCAACGCCTCGTTGATCGGCGAAAGGCAGAATCTGGCGGCGACCCTGGCGGGCAGCGCGGATCCGGTGAGCAACGATCTGACGTTCTTCAGCGTCGACCTGAGCTACGCCTACAAACGCACCTGGATCGCCACCGTCAATGAGTTCTCCACGACGGGCAGCACCAACGCCACGTTGTACGCACCCAATACCACGCCGGACAGCAGCGGGTATCGGCTGCAGATCGAGTACGTGCCTTTCGGCAAGTTCGATTCGCCGCACCGGCCGTGGATGAACCTGCGTTGCGGGTTGCAATACACCGGCTACTCCAAGTTTGACGGCTCCAGCAGCGACTTCGACGGCGCTGGGCGCAATGCCTCCGATGACAACACTTTGTTCGCATTCATTTGGGTGATCCTATGAAAACAATCAAGATGTGGCCTATACGTGTCCTGCCCTGGGCTTTGGCGCTGGCAGCCTGCAGTGGCGCCGCCCAGGCCGCCAACTGCCAGCTGAATATCGAAGCCAACGACATGATGCAGTACAACTCCCGCGCGTTGCAGGTCGATCCCACCTGCAGCGCGGTGGAACTCACGCTCAAGCATGTCGGCAAGCAGGAGGCCCACGTGCTCGGGCACGATTGGGTGCTGGCACGCAGCTCGGACGTCTCTGCACTGGCCAATGCCGGCATGGCCGCCGGGTTCGATCACGGCTACCTGCCCACGGGCGACCATCGCATAATTGCGGCAACCAAGATCGTCGGTGGTGGCCAGGCCGCCACGATCAGCTTCAGCACGGCAGGCCTGGAACCCGGTGGGGACTATTCCTTCTTTTGTTCCTACCCCGGCCACATGTCACTGATGCGCGGCCGCTTCCAGTTCGGCATTAAGGAAAGAGTCGCCTCGAACCGCTAGACTCCACACCCTGCCAATCCTGGTGGGGTGTGGATGGGCCGGACTCCTGCGATAGCCTGCGCCTGCCTTAAACCCGGCGGCCTGCCGGGTTGCGCCCATGGGCTCCCCAAAGCATTGTTTGCGTTGATGTTTTTTGTGAAACATTGAGCCTCGGCGCGGGTTATGCACTTAAGCGATGACGACACAGTGCAATCCCCCACCACGGAAGGCGACCGGAACGCCGAGTTCACGAAATTCATGCGCAAATACCAGGACATGGTCTACTCCACAGCCGCGCGCCTGAGTGGCAATGACGCGCAGGCGGAGGACATCGCGCAGGAGGTGTTTCTGCGGGCGCACGGGCGCTTTGAGGAGCTCAAGGACAATCCGCGCGCCGCCGGGTGGCTGAAGACCGTGGCGACCAACCTGACCTTTACCCACCTGACCCGCTATCGCAAGCGCTGGGTCTTCTTTTCCCAGCTGCAGCCGAAGGACGAGGACAGCGACGCCCCGGAGCACGAATTCCCGGCTGCCGATTCGGTGACCGATGAAGTGCAGGATGAGGAGCGTCATGAATTCGTCGAAGCGGCGCTGCGCGCACTGCCTGATCACCAGCGCGTGCCACTCGTGCTGTTTCATTTCGAGGAAATGCCCTACGAGGAGATCGCCAGCAAGCTGCGCGTCTCGCTGCCCAAGGTGAAGACCGACATCCACCGGGCGCGCCAGGCGCTGGCCGGCATCCTGGCGCGCCGCGGCATCAGCGCCACACAGCTGGAGTCCTGAACAGCCATGACACCACTGGAATCCTTGATCGACGCCACCCTGCGCAAGCAGCCGCTCCGGCGCGCCCCTCCCGGCTTCGAGGCCCGCGTGCTGCAACTGCTCGCGCAGCAGGCGGCCCGCCCCTGGTGGCTGCAGGGCTTCAATCGCTGGCCGAAATCCGCACAGCTGTTGTTCCTGCCGCTGGCGATCGGCTGCGTGCCACTGCTGTTCCGCGCCGCCGGCTCCGTCACGGCACTGCTGCAATCGGCGCGCCAGTCGGCCCCGTTGAGCTCGGCGCAGTCGGCCGCCAGCACCGTTGGAAGCCTCGGTCATGCGGCGCAGACACTGGGCGATCTGGTGATGCGCGAGATCCCGTCCGTCTGGATTTACGGCGGCGTCGGCCTGGCCGCACTCCTCTACGCGGCGCTGTTCGGACTCTGCGCCGCGGCGTTCCGCACCCTCGTCCTGACCCCACAACACGCACAGTACTGATTTATGAAAAAGACACGCCTGTTCTTCCTGGCCGCCATCGCGCTGGCGAATCTTCTGGTCGTGCCGCACGCGGCCATCGCCATGCCCGTGGAGCCCGCTGCCGCCAGCCCTGCGGCCGTTGCTGGCGACACGCCGGCCGCCCCGGAGCCGAAGGATGCGGGGGATGACGGCAACAGGCACCGCGACAACGCGCTGGTATCGATCGGCCACGATTCAACGCTGGCGGCGGGCGAACATGCTGTGGCCGTGGTCTCAGTACTGGGCTCCTCGACCAGCGCCGGTGAGGTCGACAATGCCGTGGTGTCGGTGCTCGGCAGCACCCACGTCACGGGTCCGGTGGGCGACTCGGCCGTGGCTGTCCTGGGCGATACCTACGTCGATAGCCGCGTCGGTGACAGCGTGGTCGCGGTATTCGGCGATGTGGAACTGGGCCCCCACGCCGAGGTCGGCAACGTTGTCGCCGTCGGCGGTGAACTGCGGCGCGATCCGCTCGCCGTCATCCACGGCAGCGTTCAGAACGTCGTGCTCTTCGGGAGCGTGGGCCATATGGATTGGCTGCGTTCCTGGGTGAAGCATTGCCTGCTGTACGGGCGTCCGCTGGCCTTCGCGCCGGGCCTGGGCTGGGCGTGGTCCCTGGCTTTCAGTTTCCTGGCGATCTACCTGTTGATCGCACTGCTGTTCCCGGCCGGCGTGAACCGCTGTGTGCGCACGATGGAGGAGCAACCGGGCCGCACCGTGCTGGCCTCATTGGTCACTTTACTGCTCAAGCCAATCGTATTCCTGCTGATCCTGGTCACGGTGATCGGCGCGATCCTGCTGCCGTTCCTCTGTTTTGCCCTCTTTATCGCCGGCCTGTTTGGCAAGGCCGTGGCGCTGGCGTGGATTGGCCGCCGCGTCATCCCATCCCGTGCCATAGGCGGCGTAGATCGCCTGCA
>JANXYA010000103.1 GCA_025350345.1 Gammaproteobacteria bacterium | reverse complement strand
GCACGTGAAATTCACGGGCGACGTCGGCATCATTGCGCCGGCACTCATTGCCACGCGCGCCGAGATTGACCTGCTGGCCGCGATCCTGCGGGATGCGCTCAAGGAATACTGAGCGCGGGACCTATTTCTGCAGGCCCGCCGCCAGCGCGATACCCACCGGCAGCAGCCAGCGCGAACGCGGCCGGCCCGTTGCCTGCTGCGGGGGAGTCTGGCGGGCGGCCGGGGGAACAGGTTCAATCGGCGGCGGAGTCTTCTGCGGCGCTCCCAGGAGCCGCTGCACCCGATCGATGAATTCCGGCGGTGTGGCCCCATCCGGCAACCGCGTCCATTGCCGTTCGCGAAATCGCTCCGGCACCCGCGCGACCGCATCAGGGGTGGTGTCCACCACGACCGGAAGCAGGAAGGGCTGGTCCTGGGCCATCAGGTAGCTGCGCTGCTCGGCCAGGTGCCACTCGAGCCGGAAATAACCCTCGGCGCGCTCCTGCGTGTGCGTGGAAATGATCGCGACGAACAGCGCGCAGTCCTTGATCTTCTTGCGGATCTCCCGGTCCCAGGCGTCACCACCCCGCAGTTCGCTCTGGTCAAACCAGACCTCGATCCCGCCGGCGCGCAGTGCCTCCGCAATGCGCTGGGCTGCGGGCGTGTCCTCGCGGGCGTGGCTCAGGAAGACGGCACTGCCGGGCGCGGCATGCTCGGCGCT
This sequence comes from Gammaproteobacteria bacterium, assembly GCA_025350345.1. Taxonomy (GTDB): domain Bacteria; phylum Pseudomonadota; class Gammaproteobacteria; order Steroidobacterales; family Steroidobacteraceae; genus FEN-1191. The sequence continues at coordinate 2,647 of JANXYA010000103.1, read as the reverse complement.
CAAGTGATCGCCCCCCGGTGAATTTCCAGGGCGCTGATGAGATCGCGGTAGGTGTCCAGGCCGGGCGCCTGGAAGTTGGCGAGCTTGCCCCGATCGTCACAGCGCCGCACCGCCACGGCCTCGCGATGGTGCGGCAGCGCCTCGAACGTGGCGATCTCGGCTGGCGACATCGGGCCGCCCTGCAGCTTGAGCGTCAGCACGGAGGCGGAACTCAGGCAGGCGAAGTACGCCGGTTCCGTCGCGCACAGGTAGCGCTTCGCGGGCACGTGCAGCGCAACCGGCCCCGAAACCTCAGGGCCGAAGTAGCGCGCGAGCCAGGCCCGGCCCACCTCCTCGTGGTGCGCATCCTCGTGCCAGTCCGCGATATCGGCCGGGACGTCCTCGACGAGATGGCCGATGTCGTGCAGCAGGGCGGCGACAATGAGCGGAGGGGGCGCACGCTCCTCGCGCGCAAAGTACGCGGCCTGCAGGCTGTGCTCGAGCATCGAGACCTGTTCGCCGAAATAGACCTCCGCGCCGCGGCGGCCAAACACGGTCGCAATCGTCTCGAAGACGCTCATGGTCGATCGTCGCCCAGGCGCCGCCGCAGCAGGCCGATCTCGCTGTACACGCTGTCGCGCGTCAGGTAGCAGCCCTGCAGGTGGCGCGGGTGGCGCTGCGAGGAGAAGGCGGTGCGACCGTGCAGCGTGCGCTGGTTGTCGAACACGACGAGTTCGCCATCGCCCATGTGCCGCCGCATCTGGAAACGTGGCTCGCGCAGCAGGCGGGCGAATCGGCGGTAGGCCGGATAGAACGCGGCGAGCGTCGTGCTCGAGGGCGGGAGCGGTGCGATCGAGCGGTTGTTGTAGTGCACGGCCGTGATGCGGCCGTCGGCACTCAACTGGATCAGCGGTCGCTCCGCATACAGGTCCGCATCCGCCGATCGGTATTGAAAGGGCACGGGCGTGCTCGTCAGCACGGCGAAGGCTTCAGGCTCCGTTGAGCGCAGGTGCCCTGCGATCGCGAGGCCATCGGCAAACAGGCTCTCCCCGCCGTCCGGCGAGGAGACGAGCACGTGCAGGGCCTGAAATCCGGGCACCGGCTCGCGATACGGGTTGTCGGTGTGCAGGCCCAGCCCATGATCGGAGTAGGCGAGGTTCTCCGGGCGCGCCACCGAGCGCACCTCGAACAGCAATCCGTAGTTGGTCTCGGCCACCCGGCCCATCTGCGCGCAGGCTTCGAGGATCGCGCCCTCGCGCGAGGGGACGCCGGCCAGGAAGGCGATGCCGTCCTGCGCGAGGCGGGTCAGCCAGTGCAGCCGGCGCTCTGGCGCGGCGCTGAAAGCGGCGTACTCCAGCCACGCGTGATCATGCGGCGCGTCGCGCCCGGCGCCGTTTGGCCACAGGTTCGTGCCCAGCTCGGGGCGACGCTCGGCGGCGGCGCGGGCGTGCTCGCGCAGCCACTCGCCGGCGTAGTGACTGGCGCTCGACTCGCCCTCGAACTCGAGCTCGAGTCCGCCGTTGGCGGCGCGCGCGGCGCGAATGCGCGGCTCGTCAGGCAGGTCGGCGACGTCCACAAGCCGCTGTCCGCTGTGCGGATCGCGATCCTCCGCGCGGCTGTCGCGCAACCACAGGGCCGGGAAGCGCGCACGCTGCCCATCATTCCAGACCACGGTGAGCGCGTCCGGCATCATCTGGATCGCCGTGATCGCGTGTGCCTCAGGCATGACTTATTTCGACCGCAACGAGCTGGCGGCGCTGGTGCTGGAACAACGTCGCGGCGGCGAGCGCCGAAGCGCCGCACACGAGTGCCAGCGCGATAAATACGCCGCGCCAGCCGAAGGCCACCGACAGCCGCGCGACGCTGTCGCCGGCAAGTGCGCCTCCCAGGTAGCCAATGCCGTCGATGATACCAGAGGCCGCCGCGCCGGCCCGCAGCCCGCCGAAGTCGAGCGCGAAGGCGCCGCCCAGGTAGGAGTAGGGCCCGAGCAGGCAGAAGGCGACCAGTCCGATCAGCGCGACTGCAAGCCAGGCGGCATGCGTGCCGCCGGGAAAGAGCGCAAGCGCGAGCAGCGCTGCCGCGGCGGCGGTGAGCCCTGCGAACATGATCGTCGGTCGGCCCAGCACCCCGAAGCGGTCACTGAGCCAGCCCGTTGCAAGCACCGAGAAGGCTCCGACGCCTGGAAACACGGCGCTCAGCGAAGCTGATTCCGCGGCCGAGTAGCCCAGGGCGCCGTGCAGGTACTGCGGCGTCCAGAAGTTGAAGGTCTCGCGTATCACGGTGCAGCCGAACGAGAGCAGGCACACGAGCAGGAAGGCGGGGCTGCGCAGGAGCGGGACCAGCAGGTCGCGCAGGCCCGTCGGGCGCTCTTCCGTATGCGCAAACAGGTTGAGCGGGTTGGCCACGGCGGGCGAATGGCCCAGCTCGATCCGCGACTCGCGCAGGAACAGGAAGTTGGCCATCAGCATCAGGGCGGCAACCGCGGCGGCGAACTCGAACAGGGCACGCCAGCCGTAGCCGTGCGCGATCATCGTGCCCATGAGGGGACGCGCGACAGCGTCGCCGATGAGATAACTGACGCTCAGGATGCCGATGATCGCGCCATAGGAGGAGTAGTTGAACCACTTCGAGCTCACCTTGAGCAGCCCCGCCCAGCCGATCGACTGGA
>JANXYA010000409.1 GCA_025350345.1 Gammaproteobacteria bacterium | reverse complement strand
CTGAAATATTGCGTGCACAACGTGGCGCACCTGCACGGCAAGAGCGCAACCTTCATGCCGAAACCTCTGGTGGGCGACAACGGGTCGGGCATGCACGTGCACCAATCGCTCCAGAAAGCGGGCACCGCGCTGTTCGCCGGCGACAAGTACGGCGGCCTGTCCGAGACGGCGCTGTACTACATCGGCGGCATCATCAAGCACGCCAAGGCCATCAACGCCTTCACCAATCCGGGCACCAACAGCTACAAGCGACTCGTGCCGGGCTTCGAGGCGCCGGTGATGCTGGCGTACTCGGCCCGCAACCGCAGCGCCTCGATCCGCATTCCCTGGGTGTCCAATCCGAAGGCGCGCCGCATCGAGGTGCGCTTCCCGGATTCGGCATCCAATCCCTACTTCGCCTTCGCGGCGATGATGATGGCCGGTCTCGATGGCATCCAGAACAAGATGCATCCGGGCGATCCGGCCGACAAGGATCTGTACGACCTGGAGCCCGAGGAGGCCAGGCACATTCCGCAGGTCTGCCATTCGCTCGACATGGCGCTCGAGCACCTGGACAAGGACCGCGAGTTCCTCAAGCGCGGCGGGGTGTTCACGGACGACGTGATCGACGCCTACATGGGGCTGAAGAACCAGGAAATCACGCGCTACCGCATGTCGACGCATCCGTGCGAGCTCGACATGTATTACAGCGTCTGATCGAGCCGATCGCGGACATAAGCGGACGAAAGATGAGCACAGCGGGTGATGGGACTCACAGGGCCGTCACCCGCTTTTGTACGTCGCCGCGCAAGGGGGCTATGCTGTCCGCCTGTGCGATTCCTGGCGCTCCTGACTGGTCTGGTGTGTGTTGCGGCAATCGCCGTGGCCGCGCCGACCTATCGCTGGATCGATGCCGACGGCTTGCATTATTCCGACCAGCCGCATCCCGGTGCCGAGATCGTCGCGCTCGGCGACACGCAAACCTACAGCGCGACGCCATCCCCGACCGTCGTCGCCCCGTCCAGGGGCAAGCCGAAGGCCTCGGGCAAGGGCGAGTTCCGCTACGACAGCTGCGCGGTCGTGGAGCCGGCGGCGGACCAGGTGTTCCTCAATGTCGAGGCCGTCAGCGTGGCGGTGCAGCTGGAGCCGGGCAAGCGCAGCAGCGACAAGCTGGTGCTGTCCTTCGATGGCCAGCCGATCGAGGCGACGAGCCCCGACCAGCGCGAGTTCCGCATTTCACCGATCGATCGGGGCACGCACACCGTCGTGGCCACCGTGCGCGATTCCACCGGCAGGGACCTGTGCCAGTCGGCGCAGGTGAGTTTTCACGTCCGCCAACCCTCGGCGCTGAACCCCGGCCGGACGCACTAGCCTGCGGCTTCGGCCGCGGCCGGCCGAAGGGCCTGCTCGCCCCGCGCGGGCTGCGCGCCGGGGACCACCGTGCCGGCTGAGGGGAGCCATCCGGAGCCGCCCGCTGATTTTGATGGCAGCGGGATACTCGACGCGCAGTCCACCGGACTTTTGGTGCTCGATGCCCGATTGCGCCTCGTCTACGCCAACGTCGGCGCGCAGGACCTGCTGGCCCTGAGTCTCCGCCAGGCGCAGGGCCATCCGGCCGGCGAGCTGTTCGCGGACGCGCAGACGCTGATCGAACTGCTGCAGCGTTCGCTGGACAACCAGGAGGTCTGCGCCGGCCACGAATTCATCCTGACGCCGATCTCATTGCTGCAGGCGGCGCGGCCGCCGGTGCTGGCGGACATCACGGTCACGCCGATGGAGAGCGCAACGGGCGAACGGCAGCTGCTCATCGAGCTGGTCGACGCGCGGGCGCGCCAGAGAATTGCACGCGAAGCCGAGCTCCTCACGCGCGCCGACGGGAGCCGCCTGATGGTGCGGCAGCTGGCGCACGAGATCCGCAATCCGCTCGCCGGCCTGCGCGGCGCGGCACAGCTCCTGGAGCGCGAGCTGCCCCGGGAAGCGCTCAAGGAATACACCACCGTCATCATCAGCGAGGCGGATCGGCTCCGTGACCTCGTTGACACGATGCTCGGGCCCACCGGTCCGCCGCGCAAGCTCCCGCTCAACGTGCACGAGATCTGCGAGCACGTGTACCAGCTGCTGCGCAGCGAAGCGCCGCACGGCGTGAACATCGAGCGCGACTACGATCCGAGCGTGCCCGAGGGACGCTTTGATCGCAATGAACTCATCCAGGCCCTGCTGAACATCGCCCGCAATGCGCTGCAGGCGCTCGCCGGGAGCGGGCGGCTGGTGCTGCGCACGCGCGCGCTCTCGCACCTGAACATCGGCCCGGTGCGGCACCGGCTGGTGGCCTGCGTGCAGATCGAGGACGACGGCCCCGGCGTGCCACCGGACCTGCACCAGACGCTGTTCTTCCCGCTGGTGAGCGCCAAGGCCGGGGGCACGGGACTGGGCCTGTCGGTTGCGCAGGAGATGGTGGCGCGCCACGGCGGCATCATCCAGTTCGAGAGCCGCGTGGGCCAAACGGTGTTTTCAATCTTGTTGCCGCTGGAGGATGCCGCATGAACGGACAAGCGCTACGGGTCTGGCTGATCGACGACGATGCCTCGATCCGCTGGGTGCTGGAACGGGCGCTGCGGAACGACGGCATGCAGCCCAGGGCCTTCGACAGCGCGGAGTCCGCGCTCACCGCGCTCCGTGCCGATGCGCCCGATGTGCTGATCACCGACGTGCGCATGCCGGGGCCATCGGGCATCGACCTGCTGCGCCGCGTGCAGGCCTCGCACGCGGACCTGCCGGTCATCGTGATGACCGCGCACGCCGACCTCGGCACCGCCGTGTCGGCCTACGGGAGCGGCGCCTTCGAATACCTGCCGAAGCCCTTCGACATCGATCACGCCGTCGATCTGGTGCGCCGTGCCGCACAGTCGCGCGGCAGCGTGAGCGCGGATGGCGCGCTGACCAGCACGCCGGCCATGCCGAGCCTGCTCGGCCGCGCGCCGGCCATGCAGCAGGTGTTTCGCGCCATCGGCCGCCTGGCGCGCTCGAGCGTCAACGTGCTGATCACCGGTGAATCGGGCACCGGCAAGGAGCTGGTGGCGCGCGCGCTGCACGAGCACAGTCCGCGCGCCAGCAAGCCCTTCATCGCGCTCAACACCTCGGCGATCCCAACGGAGCTCCTCGAATCGGAGCTGTTCGGTCACGAGAAGGGCTCGTTCACGGGCGCGGACAGCCTGCGGCGCGGGCGCTTCGAGCAATCCGACGGCGGGACGCTCTTCCTGGACGAGATCGGCGACATGTCCCCGCCGCTCCAGACCCGTCTCCTGCGCGTGCTGGCCGAAGGGGAGTTCTACCGCGTCGGCGGCCAGACCCCGATCCGCGTCGACGTGCGCGTGATCGCCGCCACGCACCAGAACCTGGAAGAGCGCTCGAAGAACGGACAGTTCCGCGTGGACCTGTATCACCGCCTGAATGTGATCCGCATCGAACTGCCACCGCTGCGCGAACGGCGCGCGGACATCCCGGAGCTGCTCAGGCACTACCTGCTCTTCGTCGCGAATGAGCTCGGTGTGGAGGCCAAGACGCTGACCGCCGCGGCGAGCGAGCGGCTCGAGAACTACAACTGGCCGGGCAACGTGCGCGAGCTGGTGAACTTCTGCCGCCGTGCCACGGCGCTGGCGCCGGGCAAGGAGATTCGCAGCGAGGACCTGCCGGCCACGGTGAGCGGCGCCGTCGCGGCAGGACCGGCGGCGCTCGAATGGACGGCCGTGCTGGCGGACTGGGCCGAGCGGCAGCTGGCACTCGCCGCCGGCCAGCCGCTGCTGGACGTGGCCCTGCCGGCGTTCGAACGCACGCTGCTGCGCGTCGCGCTCAAGGCCACGCAGGGCCATCGCCAGGAAGCCGCGCGCCTGCTCGGCTGGGGCCGCAATACGCTGACGCGCAAGCTCAAGGAGCTGGGGATGGAGGGCGCGGGCGATCCGGATTGAGGTGCGGCGCGCCGCCGGCGCGCAACCGGCTTAAGATCCCGGTCGTGACGGCCGTGCCCAGCATCGTGACTCCCATGCCGGCGGCGATGTTCACGGTGATCGACTCGTGCAGGAACAGCGCGCCCCACAGCACGCCGAACACCGGGATCAGGAAGGTGACCGCCGTGAGTGCGGTCGCGCTGGCGCGCACCAGCAGCCGGTAATACAGCAGGTAGGCCAGGGCCGTGCAGACGATGGCCAGCATCGCGGCGGCGAGCCAGTCGTGCAGCGCCGGTGAGTGCGCGGGCCACAGCCAGATCCCGCCCGGCAGGATCAGCACGGCCGAGGCGAGCATGCTGCCCGCCGCCGGCAGCATGACTGGCTGGCCCGCGAAGCGATGCTTGCCGAAATGGGCGGCGCTCGCATAGCAGGCCGACGCTCCGAGGGTCGCGAGCACCGCCCAGCCGTTGCCACCGCTGCGAAAATCAAGCTGCTGCCAGCTCAGGATCGTGACCCCGCCGATGCCGAGTGCGAGACCGGACAGGCGCTGCGCGGGCAGGCGCCGGTGCCACCAGAGCGCGTCGATGGCGACGGCGAACATCGGCACGGTGGCGCCCAGGATGGCGGCGAATCCCGCCTGGAGCCGCAGCATCGAGAAGGCCAGCAGGCTGAAGGGGATCGCGGAATTCAGTGCGCCGAGCAGGAAGAGACTGCCGGCATGGCCGCGCAGCAGCGGGCGGACCGGGGTGCGCAGCAGCCAGGGCAGGAACACGATGGCGGCGCCCACCATGCGCAGGAGCACCAGCGGGAGCGGCCCGAAGCTGGGCGCGGCCACGCGCATGAACAGGTAGGAGGAGCCCCAGATCGCCGCCAGCAGCAGGAAGCGGAGCGAATCGGCCGTGCCCAATGCCTTCAGCCCGTCGGCGGAGGCGCGGGCGGCGCCGGGGAGGCGCTCCCTTCAGGGATGAAGATCCACAGCAGCACGTAGAACAGCAAGCCGACGCCGAAGTAAAAGAGACTGACGCAGAAGATCACGCGCCAGGCCCAGGAGGGGAGTCCCGTGTGCGCGCCGAGGCCCCCGCAGACCCCGCCGATCACCCGATCGGTCGTGGAGCGGCTCAGGCGATGGAGAAATCCGTGGTGTGGAGCGGCGGGCGCATCGGGCGGCGCGCCGCCGAGCACGCGGGCCTTGGCCTGCGCGTATTCGGCCTCGCTCAGGGCGCCGCGCTCGCGCAGGTTCTGCAGCCGTTCCAGTTCTTCACTGATCGTCATGAGCTTGACTCCTTGAGAGTGCCGACGAGCTGGCCCACGTTCGCGAGGCCATTCGCGGCCAGATACCCGGCGATCCCGGCGTTGATGCGCGGGCAGATGAGCGGATCGTAGAACAGCGCCGTGCCCACGCCGATCGCGGTGGCGCCGGCGATCAAAAACTCGAGCGCATCGTTGGCGCTCGTGATGCCGCCCTGGCCGATGATCGGGATGCGGTGCGGCCCGGCGACTTCGTAGACTTCGCGCACCTTGAGCAGCGCGATCGGCTTGATGGCAGGACCGGACAGCCCGCCCTGCACGTTGCCGATCACGGGCCGGCGTGTTGTCACATCGATCGCCATGCCGGTCACCGTGTTGATGACGGCGAAGGCATCGGTCCCCGCCTCGATGCAGCGGCGGGCATTTCCTCTGATGTCGGTCTGGTTGGGCGACATCTTGGTGATCAGCGGCTTTCCCGTGACGGCGCGGCAGGCGGCCACGACGCGCGCCGACATCTCCGGTACATTGCCGAACTGCACGCCGCCTTCCTTGATGTTGGGGCAGGATATGTTGATCTCGATCGCATCGATCGGCGAATCCTCGAACCGCCGCGTCACCTCGACGTACTCCTCGATGGTCGAGCCGCAGGCATTCGCGATGAAGCGCGTCTCCGAGAAATCGAGCGCGGGCAGGATGCTGCGCACGACGGCATCGACGCCCGGATTCTGCAGGCCGATGGCATTGAGCATGCCCTCGTACGTCTCGGCCACCCGATGCGGCGGATTGCCGAGCCGCGCGCTGCCCGTGGTGCCCTTGAGCACGATCGCGCCCACGTCGCGGTTGGAAAATCCCGCCACGCGCGTGTATTCCTCGCCAAAGCCCACGCACCCGGACAGCAGCACGATCGGGCTGGCGAGCTTCATCCCGCAGAAGTCCAGGGCCAGCGAGGCGGCCGGCGGCGTGTGGGGCGTGCCTGACAGGGCGGGCGAGCTATTCATGGCCGCCCATTATCGCGCGAAAGAAGCCCGTGTTTAACGTGATTCTTTTCGAGCCGGAAATCCCCGGGAACACCGGCAATGTCATCCGCCTGTGCGCGAACTCAGGCTCGCACCTGCACCTGATCGCGCCGCTCGGCTTCAACCTGGAGCAGAGGCAACTGCGCCGTGCCGGCCTCGACTATGCCGACCTGGCGCGCGTCACCGTGCACCTTAGGCTCGATGAGTGCCTGCGCTCGCTGCCTGGCGCGCGGCTGTACGCGATCGAAACCGGCGGCGCGCGCCCCTACAGCGAAGCGCAATTCCGCAGCGGAGATGCCCTGCTGTTCGGTCCCGAGACCCGCGGCCTCACCGCCGCGGCGCTCGCCCAGGTCGCACCGGAGAATATCCTCGGCATCCCGATGCGCCCGAACAACCGGAGCCTGAACCTGTCCAATGCCGTGGCCCTCATCGTCTACGAGGCCTGGCGCCAGCTGGGCTTCGCCTAGTCGCCCGCCTCGTCGAACTCGGCCTTGATCGGCCGCATCATCAGCCCGCGCACCACCTCGTCGGCGGGCAGGGCGTCATAGAGCACGCCGTGGATGCCCTCGCAGATCGGCATCGAGACGCCTTCGCGCCGCGACACCTGCCGCAGTGCGCGCGCCGCCACGTAGCCCTCGACCACCTGGCCGATTTCAGCGAGCGCTGCGGCGGCGTCGCG
>JANXYA010000399.1 GCA_025350345.1 Gammaproteobacteria bacterium | reverse complement strand
ACCGCCGCGCCGCTGCGGACGGGCACATGAGCGCCACGAGCGGCGCGCGCGGCGCGGCGGGACCTGAGCGGCGCGATTTCCTCATCGAGCTCGGCACGGAGGAACTGCCGCCCAGGGCGCTGCCGGTACTCGAAGCGGCCTTGCGTGAAGGCATCGCTGCGCGGCTGGAGCGCGCTTCGCTCCGTCACGGCGCGATCGAATCCTTCGCCACCCCGCGCCGCCTCGCGGTGCGGGTGCGGCGGCTCGCCGCGCAGCAACCCGACCAGGACATCCGTCGCCGCGGGCCGCCCGTCCGGGCCGCCTTCGATGAGGCCGGTACGCCCACACGCGCCGCGCTGGCCTTTGCCGCGAGCTGCGGCGTCGCCGTGGATGCGCTGGGCCGCGAGCGCGACGAAAAGAACGTCGAATACCTGTGGTACGCCGGCCGGCGAGCAGGTGAAATGGCCGTGTCGCTGCTCCCGGGCATCCTCCGTGAGGCCCTCGAGGCCCTGCCGATCCCCAAGCGCATGCGCTGGGGGACGAGTGAGGCGCAGTTCGTGCGCCCGGTGCACTGGCTGGTGATGCTCTACGGCGCCGAGATCGTGCCGGCGACCATCCTCGACACGGTGGCCGGGCGCCGCACCCGCGGCCATCGCTTTCACGCGCCGCGCGAGCTCTCGCTCCGCGCGCCGGCCAGCTACGAGGGCGCGCTGCTGAAGCGCGGCAAGGTCATTGCCTCCTTCGCCGCGCGGCGCGAGCGGATCCGCGCGCAGCTGCTGGCCACCGCGGCGCAGCTCGGCGGCGAGGCTATCATCGAGGCAGCCCTGCTCGATGAGGTCACGGCGCTGGTCGAGTGGCCCGTGGCCGTGGCCGGGCGCTACGAGGAGCGCTTCCTGCAATTGCCGCGCGAGGTGCTGCTCGCCACGCTCCAGGATCACCAGCGCGACTTCGCCGTGCAGTCGGCCACCGGGACACTGCTCCCCTGGTTCATCACCATTGCCAACATCGAGAGCCGCGATGTCGCGGTGCTGCGCTCCGGCAATGAGCGGGTCGTGCGCCCGCGGCTCGCGGACGCGGCGTTCTTCTGGGAACAGGACCGGCGCACGCCGCTCACCGCGCGCATTGAGGCGCTCGGGCGCGTCAGCTACCAGGCGCAGCTCGGCTCGCTCGGCGCGAAGGCCGAGCGCGTCGCCGGCCTGGCCATGCTGCTCGCCGCAAGCTGTGGCGCCTCGCCGGAGCGTGCGGCGCGCGCCGCGCGCCTTTGCAAGTGTGACCTGCTCACCAGCATGGTGGGGGAGTTTCCGGAATTGCAGGGCGTGATGGGCGCCTACTACGCCGCCGCCGACGGCGAGGACGCCGAGCTCGCGAGCGCGATCCGCGAACATTACCTGCCGCGCGGCGCGGGTGATCAGCTGCCCGCCACGCCCGCGGGGCTGGCACTCGCACTGGCCGACCGGCTGGACACCCTGGCCGGGAGCTTCGCGATCGGGCAGAAGCCTTCCGGGACACGCGATCCCTTCGGGCTGCGCCGGGCCGCGATCGGGGTGCTGCGCCTGGCGCTCGAGCGCCGCATTGATTTCGACCTGCGCGCGCTCCTGGAGCAGGCGGTGGCCGCGCAGCCGGTGGCGGATCTGGCGCCGCGCCGCGCCGCCGTGACCGATGAGGTGTACGGCTTTGTGCTCGAGCGATTGCGCGCGCAGTACCTCGAGGAGGCCGGGAGCGGCATCACCACGGAGATCTTCGATGCCGTGCTGGCCACCGCGCCGCGCTCGCTCCTCGACGCCGACGCGCGCCTGCGCGCGCTGGTGAAGTTCCTCGCCCTGCCCGACGCGGCCAGCCTCGCCGCCGCCAACCGCCGCATCGCCAATATCCTGAAGAAGTCCCCCGGCGAGGTGCCGCGCTCCACCGATCCAAACCTGCTGCAGCTGGCCCCCGAGCGCGCACTTCATGCCGCGCTCGCGGAGCGGCGCATTGCGATCGATGTCGCGCTGGGGCGGAAAGACTATGGTGCGGCCTTTGCTGAACTGGCGGCCCTGCGCCCGCAGATCGATGCCTTCTTCGATGCCGTGCTGGTCAATGACCCGGATGCCGCCCTGCGCCGCAATCGCTTGAGTCTGCTGGGCGAGCTTCGCGCGCTGTTCACGCGCAGCGCGGACCTGTCGCTCCTGCCGGGCTAGGACCAGCGCGCGTGCAGTGGCTGGGCTCGCTGGTCTTCACGCTGTTCCTGTTTCTCTGGACCGGCTGCTATGCGGTCGGTTTCGTGCTGGTGGGCTGGCTCCTGCCTTTTCGCGTGCGCTTCGCGCTGGCGCGCGGCTGGGGCGCGGCCCTGCTCGCCGTACTGCGTTTCACGTGCCGCCTCGACTACATCGTCGAAGGCCGCGAGCACCTGCCGGCCGGCAACCATGTTGCGCTGATCAAGCATTCCTCGAGCTGGGAGACCTTCGCGCAGGTGGTGCTGGTGCCGGCGCACGTCTGGGTCTACAAGCGCGAACTCGCCTGGGTGCCGATCCTCGGCTGGGCGCTGCAGTTGATGCGCGCGATCGCGGTCGATCGTGGCGCCGGCGGCAATGCGGTGCGGAGCGTGCTCGAGCAGGGCAAGGCGCGGCTCGCCGAGGGCAAGTGGATCGTGCTCTTTCCGGAAGGCACGCGCATGCC
>JANXYA010000385.1 GCA_025350345.1 Gammaproteobacteria bacterium | reverse complement strand
GCGAACTCGGTGAGCGCGGCGGAAGCCCCGCCGTTGATCACGCCCCCGCCCGCGTAGATCAGCGGCCGCTGCGATTCGGACAGCAGCTCCACAAAGGCCGCGCGCTGCTCGGCGCTCAAGGTGCGCGCGGCCAGCTCGGCGCTGCGGCGGCGGAAACCCGGCAGGGGCAGCAGGCCCTCGCCGCGGAACACACCCGCCCAGTTCTGGACGTCCTTCGGGATGTCGACCACGACCGGGCCGGGGCGGCCGGTGCGGGCGATCTCGAAGGCCGTGCGCATGGTCGCCTCGAGCCGCTTCGGGTCGGTGACCAGGAACACATGCTTGGCGACCGGACCCATGAGCGCCGCCACCGGCGCCTCCTGGAAGGCATCGGTGCCGACGGCGGCGGTCGGCACCTGCCCGCAGATGACCACGATCGGGATCGAATCAGCCGTGCAATCGCGCACCGGCGTGACCGTATTGGTGGCGCCCGGGCCCGAGGTCACCAGGCACACGCCCACCTGGCCGCTGGCGCGGGCGTAGCCGGCCGCCATGAATCCGGCGCCCTGCTCATTGGCCGGCACGATCAGCGGAATCTCGCGGCCCCCATTGCGGCGCTGCGTATCGTTGTAGATGAATACGGCGTCATAGGTGGGCAGGATCGCGCCGCCGCCGTAGCCGAATATGGCCTTGACGCCCTCGTCGGCGATCACCTGCATGATGATTTCCGCGCCGCTCATGGCCTGGCCGGCACGCACGTGCGCCACGGGGCTCGACTGGTTGACCGGGTCAGTCATCGGGAAAGCCTATCAGTTCAGCCAGTCCCCACAAAACTCAGTTATTCTGCCCCCTCCAGCGGCTGAAGCGGGCGGCGGCGGCTCCATCTCATGCGACACATCATCGGTATTCTGCTGCAGAACGAGGCGGGTGCCCTGGCGCGCGTCGCCGGCATGTTCTCCAGCCGCGGCTACAACATCGAATCGCTCTCGGTGGCGGCGACCGATGACCCCACGGTCTCGCGCCTGACGCTGGTGACGACCGGCTCGGATGCGGTGATCCTGCAGATCACCAACCAGCTCAACAAGCTCATCGACGTGGTGCGGATCGATGACATGACCCGGGGCGAACACGTGGAGCGCGAGCTGGTGCTGGCGAAACTGCGGGTCGCGCCGGTGCGGCGCGACGCCTTGCGCGGCTACGTGGTGCGCACCGGCGGCCGCGTGCTCGACCCATCGACCGAGAGTTTCATCGTCGAGCTGCTCGGGAGCGAGGCGGACGTCAACGGCTTCATGCGCGAGGTCGCCACCCACGGCGAACTGCTGGAGGTGGTCCGCAGCGGTGCGCTCGGCATCAGCCGCAGCACACGGGCACTGCACCTGGTCGAACCGGGCTAGATCGCCGCGTCGTCGGTCTCCCCGGTGCGGATACGGATCGCCCGCTCGATCGCGGTGATGAAGATCTTGCCGTCGCCGACCTTGCCCGTCCTGGCGGACTTGACGATGGCCTCGACGACCCGTTCCACCAGATCGCCCTTCACGGCCACTTCCACCCGGGTCTTGGGCACGAAGTCGATGACGTACTCCGCGCCCCGATAGAGCTCGGTGTGGCCGCGCTGGCGGCCGAATCCCTTGACCTCCGTGACGGTCATCCCCGAGACGCCGATCTCGGACAAGGCTGCGCGCACGTCGTCGAGCTTGAAGGGCTTGATGATTGCAGTAACCAGTTTCATGCGAATACTCCCGCCTCCGCGACCCAATTGGACCGGTCTTCCGGCCAAGGAGAAGTGCAGCTTTCGTGCCATGGAGGGACGCGGCCAAAGAGCGGGCATTTGGCGGCCATGGCTGGCCGGTTCCGGCCCCGGCAGCACCAAAGCGGCGCGCGCGGCACGGGCGGGCGCCCACCGATGGTGCGCCAGCGGGGCTGTAGAGGGTCTAAGCGCTCCGGCCGCGGATGGAGGCGAGTCGCCCGGCTTCCTCGGCATCGCTCAGCGCGCGCGTGAATTGATCGTACTGGCTGCGGGCCCAGTTCGGCACGGAGGCGGCGGGCATGGGCCGGCTGATGAAATAGCCCTGCGCCAGATCACAGCCCAGGCGCAGGAGGGAGGCCCAGACTTCGGGCGTCTCGACGCCTTCTGCGACCACCTTCAGTCCCAGGCTGTGCCCTAGTTCGATCGTGGTGCGCACGATGGCCAGGTTGCTGGCCGTGCGGTCCAGGTTCAGCACGAAGCCGCGGTCGATCTTCAACTCATCGACGGGCAGCGCGTGCAGTTGCGCCAGGCTGGAATGGCCGGTACCGAAATCGTCGATCGCGAAACGCACGCCCGCCGTACGCAGCTGCTGCATCACCTGCGCGGCCAATTGCGGCTCGCGCATAATCGCGCTCTCGGTCACCTCGAGCAGCAGGCGCGTGGCGGGCACCTGGTGCTCGCCCAGCAGTGCCAGCACGCGCGAGGGCAGGCTCCCATCCGCGAAGTCCGCGGCCGACAGATTCACGGAAACACTCAGGTCCAGGCCGGCGCGCTGCCATTGACCGAGCTGCGAGATGGCCGTCCCCAGCACCCAGCGCGACAGGTCAGGCATCACCGAGGCCTGCTCCGCCAGCGGGATGAATTCCGCGGGCGAGATGTTGCCCAGCGTCGGATGCGACCAGCGCAGCAGGGCCTCGAGGCCCACGGCCACGCGATCGGTCATGTTCACCAGCGGCTGGTAGTGGAGCGAGAGGCCCTCGCTGGTCAGCGCCCGGCGCAGCTCGGCGACCAGCAGCACCCGCCGGCGGTGCTCGGCGTCGTGCGAGGGCTGGTAGACCACGCCGACAGTGGACAGCTCCTTGGCCTGGAGCAGGGCCACGTCCGCCTGGCGCAGCAGCTGCTCGACTGCCGCGCGCGGCTCGCGCCACTCGCTGATGCCCACGCGTACATCGACGCTCAGGCGCAGGTCCCCCAGTTCGACTCCACAGCGCAGCTCATCGGCCATCACCAGGATCCGGTGGAGGAGCTCGGTGTCGTGGAGCGCGGCGACGACGACGAACTGGTCGGCGCCGACGCGCGCGCAGGGCAGCTGCGTACCGCAAAACTGGCTGAGCCGCGCCGCCAGCACCTGCAGCAGCGCATCGCCCGCCTGGTGGCCGACGGAAGCATTGATGTCCCGAAAGCGGTGCACGTCGAGCAGCGCCACGCTGCAGGCACCGCGGTGCTCCAGCATCGCCAGCCGCTCACGCAGGCCTTCGCGATTGAGGAGCGTCGTGAGCGTATCGTGCGTGGCCTGGTGCACGATGCGCGCCTCGCGCTCACGTATGCCCTCCTGCATCGAATTGAAGGTGCCGGCGAGCTGCTGGAATTCCTTGCCGCCCTCGACCTGGATGTCATCGCAGTAGTAGCCGCGCTCGATCTGGTTCGCGGCGCTGACCAGGACGCCCAGCGGCCGCACGGCACTGCGCCCGGTGAGCCAGGCGACGATGATCGCCCCGAGCAGCGCTGCGCCGCCGATCAACAGCAGCGCAAAGCGTATTTCGCGGAACTGCGCCATGGCGGCGACCTGGGAGCGCTGCACCACCAGCTCCAGGCCGCCGACCTGCGCACGGAGCGGCGCGCTCAGCGTGAGGAATTCCTGGTCGTTGAGCACCATCAGCTCCGGTGCGCTCGCGCCGGGCCGATGCAGGCTGAGCGCCGCCAGCTCGCCGGCCATCGCCGGTTCGAGCGTCGAGGTGCTGCCGTTGAAGGCGCCGGGTTCGTGGTAGATGAAACTCACCTCGGTGCCCCCGAGGGTCGCGAGCTTCTGGGCGAGCGCCTGGTCGAGCTCGAAGCCGAGCGCGACCCAGGCGATGATCTCCGGCGCACGGAGCGGTGCAAACACGATCTGGTAAGGGCGGCCGCCGACGACCGCGAAGGGCGCGGGCGCGGGCGCGCCCGGCTCCGGCGGCCGCAGGCCGGCGCCCGCCTGGCGCGCGAGCGCCGGCGTGGTGGCGGAAAGCACGCGGCCATCGGGCGCGTAGAGCACCGCCAGGTCGGCGCCGACGCGGGCGGCGTGATTGCTCAGCGCC